>JBAYTM010000043.1:0-9745 GCA_041675685.1 Thiohalobacteraceae bacterium | reverse complement strand
TAGAACCTAGAACCTACAACTCGGCACCTGCCTCAAACAAACCTCGCCTCTTGGACCACGGGGAGATCTTCCTCGTGCCACTTGGCGAAGCCGCCGGCCAGGCTGTAGACATCCTTGAAGCCCATCATGTGCAGCGTGACGGCGGCCATCGCAGAGCGGCCGCCGGTGGCGCAGTACAGCACCACGGGGCGTTCGCGCGCGGTGTAAAGCGCTTCCACATGTTTGGGATAGTTCAGGTCGGCGGCGGCCTCGAGGATCCCGCGCGGTACGAGCAAGGCATCGCGAATGTGCCCCTGTTCGTGTTCGCTCGACTCCCGTACGTCGACCAGCAGCAGGTCCGGCACATCCTCCAGCATCTTATGCAACTCCGATGGGTCAACCTCTTTGATCTGGCTGCGTGCAACGTTGATGAAATCTATCAGCGACATGGGTGTGGCATTGCTCATAGCGCGACCTCTATTGATTCAGGTGCCAGGGACTGGGTTCCGGGGACTAGTTGTGAAGCGTGCGTACCGTAGACAGGTCCGAGCATCTCGCCAGCACTCCGGTGGCGACGTCTAGGGTAAGCAATTCGTTCCGATGCCTGCTTGACGGACACCGTTCCACCAAGCGGTGGCGCAGTATTATCCATCAGTACCGCAACCGGGTCACGCAGATCGGAAAGAACGATGGTTTGCAGCACAAAAAGCGGCCTGCGCGCTAATAAACCGCTCATGGGCACGCCCGTGCGGCGCTTGCAATGGAACGCGCCAGCCGGAATCATGGCGGCCCGCGCCCTCCACCGCCGTCACCGAAACGAGGCACTCAATGCACGGCCTGTTTTTGCACTGCCGTATCGGCTTCGAATCCGAGTGCGCGGCCGAGATTCAGGCGCAGGCCGCGAAGCTCGGCATCGAGGGTTACTGCAAGGCGAAGACCTCGGCCGCCTATGTGGTCTTCGTCGTTCAGCAGGCCGGCGACGCAGCCCGATTGATCGAGGAAGTGCCGTTCACGCAGTTGATCTTCACGCGCCAATGGTTCCAAGTCGTTGCGCTGCTCAAAGACCTCGACAGCAGCGACCGGATCGCCGGCTTGGCACCCGCGCTCGCCAAGGCGCCGCCGGCGGCCGAACTGTTTCTGGAGACGACCGACACCAACGAGGGCAAGGAGCTTCAGGCACTCTGCCGCAAGCTCGCCCGTCCGCTGGAAGCCGCGCTGCGACGCGCCGGCCGACTGGACGACAAAGCCCCCGATCAGCGTCTGCATATCTGCTTTCTCGCCACGACCGCTGCCTACGCGGGCGTTGCGCCGGTCGCGAACAGCAGCCCGGTGCCCATGGGCATCCCGCGCTTGCGCTTTCCCGGCGGTGCGCCGAGCCGTTCGACTCTGAAGCTCGAAGAGGCGCTGCTGACCTTTATGACGCCCGCCCAACGCGCCCGACAACTGCAACCCGGTATGCGGGCCGTGGACCTGGGTGCCGCACCGGGTGGCTGGACTTGGCAGTTGGTCAACCGCGGGCTGCAGGTGATCGCCGTCGACAACGGCGCCATGGATCAAGGCCTGATGGACAGCGGGCGCGTCGAGCACCGGCGCGAAGACGGTTTCCGCTTCCGTCCCGAACAACCGGTCGACTGGATGGTGTGCGATATCGTCGAACAACCCATACGCATCGCCGAACTGGCCGCCCGCTGGCTTGGCGAAGGCTGGTGCCGGCACAGCGTGTTCAATCTCAAGCTGCCCATGAAAAAACGCTATGTCGAAGTTGAACGCTGCCTGGCACTGGTACACGAACGGCTGACGCAAGCAGGACGCCCGTATCGGCTCGGCTGCAAACAGCTCTACCACGACCGGGAGGAGGTCACAGTGTTGGTGCAGACAGATCCCGAGGTCACGCCAACCTAGGCGCGCACCGCTCCGGCCAGCGGCGCGGGCGGCACCCGGTCAAGCAGTCGCTCACGCTCACCGTGAATACCAAGGACTGCACGTCGCTCGCTAGCCGCGCCGTGCAGTCGCCGCTTTTCGGTGCCCGTTAGCCGCGGCGCCGGTTCCGCGCTAGAATTCCCGCGCTTCCAGACAGGAACCTTCATGCCGCCCGCCGAACGCAACAACGCCATCGACCTGCTGCGCGTCCTCTGTATCCTCTACATCGTCGGCTATTGGCATCTGATTCCCTATACGCACTGGTTGCCTGGCTACGCCAATCACTACACCGAGGCGCTGAAGGACATCGCGCTCGGTACGTTCGTATTGTCGTCCGGCCTGTTGCTGGCGCGGCGCGACCTGCGGCCGCGCTTGCGCGAGCTGCTCGGCTTCTATGCGCGCCGCGTGGTACGCATCTATCCGTTGTACCTGGTTGCGCTGCTGTTGTTCGGTGCTGCCGGCCTTGCGAGTCAGACGGTCGTCGTGAACGGCGCGCTGTTGATCTCCATGTTCGTACCACCGGCACCGCCGACCCTCTGGTTCGTCACCATGATCATGTTTTTCTATCTGCTGGCGCCGGTGCTGATGTGGGCGGCACACCGTCCCGCGGGCTTCCTGCTGACCACCGCGGCGCTGCTGGCCGTCTTCCTCGGGTACGACGCCTGGGTGCGACCGCTCGACAGCCGGCTGCTGCTGTTCTTTCCAAGCTTCGCATTGGGCGTCTATATCCAGCGCGTGGACACGGCGCGCCGCTATCTGGACCGCAAGCGCCTTTACCTGCTCGCGCTGCTGATCCCGGCCCTGCTGGTCGGGTTGCCGGGCGCGAACGGCTTCGACGTTGCGACCTCGCTGTGGCGCGCACCGCTGGTCGCGCTCGGTGCGGTCTTGTCGCTGCTATACGTGGAGCGCTTTGCACGGCGGCTGCAGAGTCCTTTCATCCTGCGGCTCAGCTACGCCAGCTTCGGCGTCTATCTGTTCCACAGGCCGGTTTTCGAACTCGCCATGGCGACATATTATCCGGCGGAGGCCTTGTACCAAGCCCTCTATCTTATGCTGGTGGCGGTGCCGGTGAGTTTCGCGGTCGCCTACGCGGTACAGAAAGGCTACGACGCCGGCCTGGAATGGTTGACCCCGGGCCCTGAGATCCTTCCAGCCAAGGCACCATAACAACCGCGTCGATTATCCCACGCGGACCTACCGGCCAGCATTCCGCGGCCAGTGCCGCGCCATGGTGACGACTTCATAGAGCAATCCGGAAAAGGCATTGAAGCGCGTGACGCGGAATATCAGCTGTCGCGGCGACATGCGGCGACGCGGGATCTTCGCCTCTTCGAGACGCGGCAAAAACCAGAGCGCGACCAGTCCGCGCAGCAATGCCGACAGGGCGAACACGCCAAGCAAGACGCTGCCACCGCTCCAAAGCCAACCCAACGCTTCGCTGTGTTGTGACAAGGCGCCTATGCTGAGGGCACCCAGCATGCCGCCACCGAAGACCGCGAACGCCGTCAGGACGTTGTGGAAGGCCATGTAGCGCGAACGCCGCTCGCTGGGAACCAGTTCGTAGAGGAAGTTGCCGGCGCTCAGGCTGAAGCCCGCCCAGTTCAGTCCGGACACGATCTGCACCGCGAGCAGATACCAGAAGTTGTCCGAAACCAACCATAGCGCCGGCAGGACCGGAATAATGCTCCCGGTGGTGATGAGAATCAGCCGGTTCCCGAACACATCGCTGATACGACCCCAGGTGTTGAGGGTCAGGAACTGCACCAGCACCGCCATGGCCGTGGTGGCCATGAACCGTAGATAGGAGAACTGCAGGTCGCGCAGCATGTAAACGGCAAAGAAGGGCGCCGCCACGGCGACCGCAACGCAAAGACGGAAAGGTAGGTCTCACCGCCGCCCGACATCACCGAATAGGCAACGCCGTCGCGCACGGCATGGCGCAGCGTTCGGTCGACCTGCGGATCTTTGGAATAGCGTACGGCCATGCGGCGGGGTCGGCGCGGTGGGAGAGATGCGCGTGCGGATAGTATCCGGTCAATGGAAGCAGTTCACGAGGTCGGTCCAGTCCGGCGTTTCGTACGGACCTGGTCGTTTCGCGCACACTGAGCGCTGGCGGCTGCCGCCCAACGGCACGCGGGGATCGCAGCGATCCCCGCGCCCGGACCGGCCTCAGTGCGGTTTGAACTCCTCGGGCTTGGGTTCAGCCCAATAGAACTTGCCGCTGTCTTTGGCCTGCATCTCCTCGGCCTTCTTCTTCGCTTCGCCGTAGGTCATCACCTGGTCCAGCAAACGGCCGGCCTGGTGCTCATAGCGATCGCGCCAGGCGACGATGAACCCCGGTGCATCGTCGGGACGCGTCATTGGATCTCGCGGCATTGTCGGGCTCCTTTTGCAATGCGTTGACGGTTGAGACTGCCTGCCTCGGTGCGACGGCTGGAACGCCGCCGCCGTACCGCGCAACTATCCGCCGAATCGCGCCCGGCGTACAACGCCGCGAACAGCAGGGATTTGAACGTTTCGCGACCGCCCCCGGAGGACGGCGGCGTGGAGGCGAATAGCGGGGCCAGCCGGGCCGCCCGCACCGCTGTGTTACACTTTTGCGCCGTTCGCGACGAGAAAAACCCGGCCCATCATGGCGACTGCGCTCTCCCTGCATCAGCTGACAAAGACCTACGCCAACGGCTTCACGGCCTTGCGCGGCATCGACCTGGACGTCGAGGAAGGCGACTTCTTTGCGCTGCTCGGTCCCAACGGCGCGGGCAAATCCACCGCCATCGGCATCATCGCCTCGCTGGTCAACAAGACCGGCGGCCGCGTCAGCGTGTTCGGTCACGACCTGGACGAGGACCCCGCCGCCGTCAAAAGCTGCATCGGTCTGGTGCCGCAGGAGTTCAACTTCAACGTCTTCGAGCCGGTGGTGGAAATCGTGGTCAACCAGGCCGGCTTCTATGGCATCCCGCGGGCGGAGGCGGCCACCCGCGCCGAGCACTGCCTCAAGCAACTTGGCCTCTGGGAAAAGCGGCGCAGCCAGGCCCGCGATCTTTCCGGCGGGATGAAGCGTCGGCTGATGATCGCGCGCGCCTTGGTGCATCGCCCGCGCCTGCTGATCCTGGACGAACCGACGGCGGGCGTGGATATCGAGATCCGCCGTTCGATGTGGGATTTCATCCGGCGCATCAATGCCGCGGGCACCACCATCATCCTGACGACGCACTATCTGGAAGAGGCGGAAAGTCTGTGCCGCAACATCGCCATCATCGACGCCGGGCAGATCATCGAGAACACCGGCATGAAGCAGCTTCTCAACACGCTGCACCGGGAAACCTTTGTGCTCGACCTGCGCCAGGGTCTCAAAAGCTGCCCCAGCATCGAGGGCTATGAGATCCGGCTGCTCGACCCGACCACGCTGGAGGTCGACGTTTCCAAGGACTGCAGCATCAACCAGCTGTTCACCGCGCTCAGCGGCCTGGGCATCGAGGTGCTGAGCATGCGCAACAAGACCAACCGTCTGGAACAGTTGTTCATGCATCTGGTCGACAGCAGCGGCAAACCGGTCGCGGCATGACGCTCGTCGAGAAGTACGTCGCCTTCAAGACCATCCTGATCCGGGAGGTGCTGCGCTTCATCCGCATCTGGATTCAGACGGTACTGCCGCCGGTCATCACCACTGCGTTGTACTTCGTCATCTTCGGCAATCTGATCGGCTCGCAGATCGGCGATATGGGCGGCTTTCGCTATATGGACTACATCGTCCCCGGCCTGATCATGATGGCCGTGATCACCAATTCTTATGCGAACGTCGTATCGTCCTTTTATGGCTCGAAGTTCCAGCACAACATCGAAGAGATGCTGGTTTCGCCGGTGCCGAATTATCTGATCGTCGCGGGATTCGTCGCCGGCGGCCTGGCGCGCGGTATCACCGTCGGTATCGGGGTCACGCTGATCTCGCTGTTCTTTTCGGAGCTGCAGATCCACAACTTCTGGGTGGCCGGGAGCGTGGTCGTACTGACGTCGATCCTGTTCGCGCTGGCGGGATTCATCAATGGCGTCTACGCCAAGAGCTTCGACGACATCTCCATCGTCCCGACCTTCGTGCTGACACCGCTCACCTACCTCGGCGGCATCTTCTACAGCATCGACATGCTGCCCGAGTTCTGGCAGAGCGCCTCGCTGATCAATCCGATTCTGTATATGGTGAACGCCTTCCGCTACGGCGTGCTCGGCACCAGCGACATCGGCCTGTGGCCGTCCTACCTGATCATCATCGGCTTCATCGTGACGCTGTTCACGTTCAGTTTGCATCTGATGAACAAGGGCCACGGTATCAGGACTTGAAATAACTTTAACCGCAAAGGACACAAAGGCGCGCCAAGAAGAAATCTTATGCCGCTTTACGTCACAGGTCGGTGCGCCTCGGGATGCGCCGAGGGATGCTCCGACGTCTAAAGACCAGACGCGTTAGGCCGCGTAGCGCCCTACAGGAACCCAAGTAACCGTTCGTCGAGTCAAACAACGAATCCTTAACGTCCCTTGATGATTTTTTCCCTTCGCGCGCCTTTGTGTCCTGTGCGGTTAAAATTCTTCTTTCAGCACTCCACCACCAACCCGCTCGGTCGGAGGTGCAGGCGGCAGCGGCCTTCCAGGACGTCCAGGAGTTTTTCGCCGGCGATGCCGCGTCGCCAGCCGCGTAGTAGTGGCGATTGCGCACGTTCGCCGCGCACCAGATCCTGCAACGTCTTGCGTGATGCGATGCTCGCCGGGTTCAGGCTTTGGGTCGCGGCGATCTGGCGCAGCACGCCGGCGAGCACATCCACCGCGGCCTCCTGATCCTCGCTGAGCGCCTCGGGGCGCTCGAGGTCCGGCAGCGCCTCGGCCGTACGCTGACGCGCTGCGTTCAACAAGTCCACCAACTGTTTTCCATAGCGCTCGATCACCGCCGGCGGCAAGCCGCGCACGCGCTTGAGATCGTCCGTCGACTGCACCTTGATACGTGCCAGCGTCATCAGCGCATCGTCGTCGAGTATCCACTTGCGCGGTCGATTCTCCTGTTGCGCGCGTTCCTCGCGCCAGGCCGCCAGCGCCTGCGCACAGGCGAGCGCCGGACCGCGGAACTTCTGCAGCCCGCGCAGCCGCCGCCAGGCCTGGTCCGGACGATTCGCGTAGGCCTCCGGATCTATCAGAGCTGCGAAATCCTCTGCCAGCCAATCCAGACGGCCGCGCTCGGCCAGGGCGTCGCGCATAACCGGGAACAGGTCTGCAAGGTGTCGCACGTCGGCCGCTGCGTAATCCAGCTGCGATCGGGTCAGCGGCCGCCGCGACCAGTCGGTGCGCGTTTCCGACTTGTCGATGTCGAGGCCGAGGCGCTCCTTCACGAGTGTCGCGTAGCCGACCTGCTCGGGGTAGCCGAGCAGCGGCGCGGCAATCTGGGTGTCGAAGATCGGCGCCGGCAGCACCCGGTGACTCTGCCAGAACAACTCCAGATCCTGGCGCGCGGCATGGAATACCTTGAGGATGTGCGGGTCGGTGAACAGCGCGACGAGGGGATCGAGCGACGTAACCTTTTGCGGGTCGATGCAGGCGATTTCACTGGCCGAGGCGACCTGGATCAGACAAAGCTGCGGATAATAGGTCCGTTCGCGCAAAAACTCGGTGTCGACGGTGATCCACCCGGTCTGCGCCAGACGCGCGCACAGCGCCTGCAATTCCTCGTCGCGTTCGACGCACTGGTAAGATTCGGCTAGGCTCATTCTGTATCCTTGTTGCGATCGACTTCAATCATGCGCCAGCCAGAACCAACCGTCGCCTCGCCCTGCGTGCGCAATTGCTGCCTCGACGATGTCGACGTCTGTCTCGGCTGCCACCGCACCGTCGACGAAATCATGGCCTGGAGCGGTGCCAGCAACGACGAACGCCGCGCCATCCTCGACCGCGCATCGCAACGGGCGCTACACCGCGATACCTATAAAAAATTTTAACCACAAAGGACACAAAGAACGCGAAGAATACCGAACGCGTATGTTCGCATCGGGCGAAGGCCGTAGTGCCCCGAACGACCCAATCGCGCGATGCAGTTTGGTCCAAACATCCGTGCATTAGCCGCGCGACGACGCTTTCCGGCTGGCCGATTCATCCCGAGCTTAGCGCGCGCTCGATTTTCTTGGCGTTCTTTGTGTCCTTTGTGGTTAAAGATCCTTGACGGCGTCCTTCCTCAACTCCGCCCCGCCATTTGGTCAATCATCTCCGGGCCCATGTCGATGCCGACCGACCAGCCGGGATTCAGCGCGACGCCGTAGCCGCTGCCGACGCGTTCCAGTATCCATTTGAATTCGGCCAGGAGGCCGCCGGTGTAATCGGGGAAGTCCGCCAGAAATGGCTTGGAGCGTTCCGGGCTGGTAAACAGGATCAACACCTGGGCGCCGTCTTCGCTCTCCAGCGTCAGCGGCACGGCCTTGTCGTCGCGTTGAAAACCCTTGATGCCGTGCGACTCGTCGCGTACCGGCATGAAGAGTTGTGCGTTCAGCAGTTCCTGCATGAAGGCATCGCCGGCGATGCTGCCTTCCTGGGCCGCAATCAGTTGCCGCTCCAGGTCGTTACGGGGTTCAAAGGGTTCGTCGAAGTCGCTCATGCCGGCCGGTGTTCCAAGCTGTGATTTGGTCGCAAAGGCTGGGGCATTTCGCGGGCGATTGCAAACCTTCGCTTCCTGTTGAAATGCATGGGCCGCTGGTACACTGCGCGGCCATGCTCGAACTACGCAACGTCAGTCTGCGGCGCGGTCCGCGCCTGCTGTTCTCCGGGGCCAACCTGACCCTGCACAGCGGTCAGCGCGTCGGCGTGACCGGCGCCAACGGCACCGGCAAATCGAGCCTGTTCGCCTTGCTGCGGGGCGAGTTGCACGCCGACAGCGGCGACTGCCGCCTGCCGGCGAACTGGAGCATCGCCGAGGTTGCGCAGGAGACGCCGGCCCTGGAAACGCCGGCGATCGACTACGTACTGCGTGGCGATGCAGAACTCGAGCGGCTACAGGCCAAACTGCATGAAGCGGAGCGGGGCAACGATGGCCAACAGCTTGCGCACCTGCACGCCGAGTTCGAGGCCATCGACGGCTACAGCGCGCCGAGCCGGGCCGCGCGTCTGATGCACGGCCTCGGCTTCACGGCCGATCAGGAGCGCCTGCCGGTCGCACAGTTCTCCGGCGGCTGGCGCATGCGTCTGAATCTCGCCCAGGCCCTGATGTGCCGTTCCGATCTTCTGCTGCTCGACGAGCCGACCAATCACCTGGACCTCGATGCCGTGCTCTGGCTGGAGGACTGGCTGCTGCGCTATCCCGGCATGCTGCTGCTGATCTCGCACGATCGCGAATTTCTCGATCGCTGCGTCGGCCATATCCTGCATATCGAACGCGAGCAGGTGACGCTCTACACCGGCAACTATTCCGCCTTCGAGACGCGCCGCGCCGAACAGCTTGCCCAGCAGCAGTCGGCCTTCGAACGTCAGCAGCGCGAGATCGCCCATATTCAGCACTTCATCGATCGCTTCAAGGCCAAGGCCACCAAGGCGAAGCAGGCGCAGAGCCGCATGAAGGCCTTGGCGCGCATGGAGCGCATCGCCGCGGCGCACGCCGACTCGCCGTTTCATTTCGAGTTTCCGGCGCCCGCCAAATTGCCGCACCCCTTGCTGCAACTCGAGCAGGCGGCTGCCGGATATAACGATAAGCCCATATTTTCAGATGTCGATCTGAGCCTTGCACCGGGCGACCGGATCGGCCTGCTGGGTCCCAACGGCGCGGGTAAATCGACCCTGATCAAACTGCTAGCCGGCGTGATCGCGCCGCTGCGCGGCGCACGCG
>JBAYTM010000042.1:0-9770 GCA_041675685.1 Thiohalobacteraceae bacterium | reverse complement strand
GCAAGATCCGGCAGTCTGGGCAGCCTGGTCGACGTGTTTGCCTGACAACAGAGGCTATTGAGGTATGAGCATCGATTCGGTATCTGCGCTCGGGCTGCTTGGCGTTCAAAAGGGCCTACAGGGCGTGCAAGCCAGCGCGGCCCAGATCGCGGGCGCCACACCGGCCTCCACGGGCGATGCGAACGCCATGACCGGCGCGCTCGTCGCGCTCAAACAGCACGAACTGCAGGTTGCAGCCGCGGCGGAAACCCTCAAGGCCGCGGATGAAATGATCGGTTCACTGATCGACGTACTTGCTTAACCCACTTCTCCCCCCGAAAACGACCGCGGCAGCCCGAATACCGGTAGACAGCCGGGCTTGTATTCCGACGTTGCCTATGCCTCAATAGCGTCGTACCCGCACTATTGCGACCACCGCGAATACCCCATACCACCATGTTCTGGCGCCTGCTGCTGATCATTCGTCCCTGCCTCGCTACGCGCTAGTTGCGGGGGCGCGCGCCTGTTCGTGTCCCCCGATATTTTCTCAACTTGGTTTCCAAGGTTCCCTGTTTGGGGGCCTGTGCGATTGAAGCGTTCGTAGCCTGAGGCCGGTTAGTCTGACAATGGCCAGGCGATCTTCAGGGGGGTCACGAATATTGCGTAGCCCGCGTTAGCGGCTTCTGGTGTGAGATCGACCGTAGTTATGGCGCAAGGGCTGACCCTGTCGGCGGGCAGCGCAGCGAATGAAGACAGTGCGTCTTGAATATTCACTCGAGGAGCGCGGTGACCGCGCTGCCCGGGCAACCACAAACAAGCCGGGATACGGCGTCAGGAGATGATGTTATGACCGAAAGAAATATTTTTATCACGCAACACGATCTGGACCGGCTGGAGGAATTGATTGCCGTCGCCCGTCGAACCGACAAGGTCGACATGGACTACCTTGACCGCCTGGACGATGCACTGGTCTCAAAGACAAGCGTCGCAGGACGCGCGGTGCCCGAGGACGTAGTCACCATGAATAGCCGGGTGGCGCTTATCGATCCGGAATCGGGGCAGGAACACGAATACAGCCTGGTATTCCCCGCCGAAGCGAATGCCGCTGAGGGTAAGATCTCGGTGCTCGCGCCGCTCGGAACCGCCCTCCTCGGTGCGAGCCGCGGCCAGACCGTCGAGTGGAGCGCCGGCGGCAACCTGCGCCGTTTGCGCATCGAGGAAATCCTGTATCAACCCGAGGCGGCGGGCGACTATCACCTGTGAGCAGCCCCGCGTCCGCGTAGACGCCGCCGCCCGTCACGGGTATCCTTTGCCGCACGCGCCCGTAGCTCAGCTGGATAGAGCGCTGCCCTCCGGAGGCAGAGGCCAGGGGTTCGAATCCCTTCGGGCGCGCCATCTTTGTACTTCACTTCTTGGGCCGTGGCCGCCAGACCGGTTTCGCGAAATGCTGTCGCGCAATTTTTGCTGACCGTCTTGCTATCTTTCCGCAGACGCGTCGTAGGCTAGCCAGGACGCGTGGACGGCGGCCCGCAAAGCTCAAGACCCGTTCAGTTTCCAGTCGTTGTCTCGACTCGCCGCCCCGCAAGCTGCCGCACCCCCGCCCAGACCAACACAAGCTGTTGACGATACATCGCGCCAATACCGGCGGGGTTGTTCAGTCGCAGCGCGAGCGGCACGCCGTAAAACACGGATATCAGGGAAACCATTATCGTTGGCAGGTGCGCATTGGGCGGCAGCTCGCCCCGTTCCGTGGCGCGTTGGACGCTCTTGACCAGAATCTGCTCAATGCCTTGATCTTCGAGGATTTCGATGCCTGCGTGGTCCGGATAGGCCAAGCGGCGTTCGTTCGGGCTGAGCGGCTGGGGCGCTTGTCGGGTACGCATTCGCGCCTGCCACGCGATCAATTCACCGGTCGTGCCGGGTGCCGCCTGGAACTGCTGGGCGGCGCGCTCGAAGACGGCTTGGACGACCGCCAGCCCACTTTCCGCCTGTGACAGGCTCTGTTGGCCGAACCAAGCGAGTTCCAGCGACCACAATTGACTCAGGTAGGCGAGCAGGTCGCTCTTCTTCGGAAAATAATTAAAGAAGGTGGCCTCGGAAAGCTCGACCTCGTCGCACAGATCGCGCACTGCCAGTTCCTCCAGCGAGACGCGCTCCAGGTGCGTTCGCAGTGCCTGGGCAAGCCGGATCCGTGTTTTCAAGTACTTGCGCTCGCGAAGCGGTATCTTCGCCGGCTGCGACGGGGGCGTGTGCATAGTGGACATCCTGAGACGACCACGTATTTATAGCGTACCTCAAGTTTTCATTCCAGCGCGATTCTGGCAGCTACTCTGACGTGCGGGGCGTTTTCTCTGATCGATACAGTCAGTGGCTGGTACCTTCCGAGTACCGGGTCTTGTTCCAGACGTTGTATTTCCCGGACGGCTTCTTCATCGGAATACGTTTCAGCTCTTCGAGGCTCCGGGCGTCGTAGACGACCACGGCGCCCTCCATATCCCAAATGCTCAACAGGGCATATTTGCCGTCTCGGGTGAATTCGACGTGAGCGGCCGTTTTCCCGGGCGCGGGCCGCAGGGTCTTGACGATTTCCAGGCTGCGTTTGTCGACGACGTGGACCGCATCCTTGTGCGGGCCGAAGAAGACATCGACCCAGGCATAAGGCGAATTCTCGTGGCTGCGCATGAAGAACCCCGGCCCCAGTGTCTCGATGCGTTTGATGGTCTTCCAGTTCGTCAGGTCGATGACGCTAACGGCGTTCTTCTTCAGGTGCGGGGTGGCCAGCACGCGGTGGCCTTGGTAATCGAAGGTGATGCCCGAACCCAGGTGCGGCATGCCGTCGAGGTCGAGGTCGGCGACCTTGCGGCGGACGTTCAGGTTGATCACTTGGCCTTGTTTGCCGTCGCGCGCCGCGCCCATCAGATGCGTGTAGCTCGAGTCGAAAAAGAAATCATCGAGCTGGTCGGCCAGCGCGATCCGCTGGACCGGGAACGGCCCTTTCTCGGCCAACCCTTCCTTGTAGCGGTAATCGTGCACCATGCCGCGGAACACAGGCTCGGGATTGTCCGAATAGCTGATCTCCCAGACCTCGGGGAAATCCTTCAACGCGACGATGAAGCTGGAGCGCGGCGGCGCCGTATAGACGGCGCTGACGCGCGATGTCCTGCCATGGTCGTCTTGGACCGGAATCACCCGAATGAGATCGAGATTACGCGCGTCCAGTAGCACCAGGGTGTTGGGCAGATAGTTTCCGACCAGCACGTAACGGCCGTCGTGCGACACGGCCAGGTTGCGGGTGTTGATACCCGCGCGGATCTCGGCGACGGTCTTGAGGTTGTAGATATCGAACTTGCTGACCCAGCCGTCGCGCGACGCGAAGTAGACGTAACGGCCGTCGGGGGAATATTTCGGGCCACCGTGCAGCGCAAAGCGTGTCTGGAACCGGTGAATCGGCTCGAAGCTGTCGCCGTCGAGCAGGGTGGCGTGATGATCGCCCAACTCGACAACGATGAACAGATTCATCAAGTCCTCGGTCTCGAACACCGGCTTGTCGGGCAAACTGCCCTCGGGATGCGGAACGACCTGGCTGGCCTCGATGTCGTCCAATGTCCATTGCGGCGTCACCGCAGGCTCGGAGAAGGTGTAGTCGGCCAGCGCGAGAATCTCGTCGGGCGCCAGTTTGTCGCCGAACGCCGGCATCTGCGTCGCCGGCCGTCCTTCGGCGATGACCTCAGCGGCCTCGCCCTTCTTCAGTCGCCCAAGGTTCTCCGGCAACAGTGCCGGACCCATAGCGCCCAGGCGCTCGGCGCCGTGACACTGGGCGCAGTGCTGCTGGTAGAGCTGGCGCACGTCCGGCGCTGCACTGACGGCGTGAACCGCAAAGAGACCGAAGGCGCAAAGTAACAGCCTTGCGAACTGCCTGGACTCCAAATGCATCAGGAGAGCGGGTTCGCGTTGGTCCAGTCGGACGTTCTCTTTGCACTTCGCATCTGGACGGTTCGCATCAGGGCGGTTCGCATCGGGGCGGTTCATAAAAGACGATCAGGCCTGCTGAATGCGGATGGTTCGGCGATAGGGCGTCACTTCAAGACGCGCATGATCGCCGCTGGCACCGATCTCTTCGTCGGTCAAATAGCAGGCGGGATCCTCCTGCCAAGGATCGCCGGTCAGCGACCAAGCGCGCACGCGGGTGTTGCCGCCGCATACGTCCAGGTACTCGCATTCACCGCAGCGACCCTTGACGGGACGCGGCTGGCGTTTGAATCCTGCCATCAGCGGGTCGCTGGTATCCGGCCAGATCTCCGAGAACGCGCGTTCGCGCACATTGCCCAGAGTGTAATCCCACCAGAAGGTGTCGGGGTGCACGTTGCCGAGGTTGTCGATGTTCGCGATCCACAGGCCCGAGGCATTGCCGCCCCATTGCGCCAAGCGTGCGCGCATCGCCGCGACCTTGTCGGGGAAGCGCTGCTGCACCCAGAACAGCAGGTACACGCCGTCAGCATCGTTATTGCCCGTCACGAACTCGCGCGGAGTGCCGGACTGAATGCCTTCCCAACAGCGATCGAACAGCATGTCCATGGTTTCACGGGTAAGCCGGTGCACCACATCATCCTTGCGATTGCGGTTGCCGCGCCCGGCATAGTTGAGATGCGACAGATAGAATTTGTCTATGTCCATCTCGTCCATCAGATCCAAAATCGCCGGCAGCTCCGCGGCGTTGTCCTGTGTCAGCGTAAAGCGCAGACCCACCTTGATGCCATGCTGCTGACACAGGCGAATCCCATGCATGGACGCCTCGAAGGCACCCTCGAGGCGGCGGAATTTGTCATGCGTCTCGCGCAGTCCGTCGATGCTGATACCGACGTAGTCGTAGCCGACCTCGGCAATCTGCTCGATGTTGGTTTCGTCGATCAACGTGCCGTTGGTCGAGAGGCCGACGTAGAATCCCATCGCCTTGGCACGCTTGGATATCGCATAAATGTCGGGGCGCAATAGCGGTTCGCCGCCGGACAGGATGAGCACCGGCACGCCGAACGCCTTGAGGTCGTCCATTACGGCATAGACCTCTGCGGTGTTCAGCTCACCGGGAAAATCGTGGTCCGCAGAAATCGAATAACAGTGCTTGCAGGCGAGATTGCAGCGCCGGATCAGGTTCCAGATGACGACCGGCCCCGGCGGCGTACGTTTCGGTCCGAGCGGCTTATCGCTCGCGAGCGCCTCTAAATACTGGGTGATCCGGAACATAACCTTCTCCTGACCCGAGCTGATCGTTTACGAATCGCAAACAACACGTTGCGTCCTGGCGGTTGTCAGAATCACTCCGACGGCAATCGCATCCCGGTCTTTTTGAGAATGCGCGTGCTGAACAGGACATCGTGCGCGCGTGCTGCGGTACCTAGCATCTCTGCAATATGCGCGACCTTATGCATCACTTCATCGCGGTCCCGTCCGTGTACCATTGCGAACAGATTGTAGGGCCAGCGCGGTGGATGGCGCGGCCGATGATAGCAGTGGCTGACGAAGTCCAGCGCACCGATTCGTTCGCCGAACTCGCATACACTGTCATCGGAAACGTCCCAGACCGACATCCCGTTGCCGCGAAAACCGAGCTTGTAGTGATTCGGTACGGCGCCAATGCGGCGTATCACGCCGTCCTGCAACATACGTTGCATGCGCGACATGAGCTCTTCCGAGGAAATACCAATCTGCTCGGCGAGCTGCGCGTAAGGCGCGGTCACCAACGGAAGGCCGCCCTGGGTTGCCAGGATAATGCGCCGGTCGACGGCGTCGATACCGGCTGCTGAAGACTCTTTCTCGATCACGGCGCTCATCGCATCAGACCTCGAACTTCAGCCCCACGAAAAATTCCTCGCGCTTGGGCATGTCGAACACCGGATAGCCGGTCGCCTGTTCGATGGCGCGGACGACAGCGGCCAGGCGCTGAGGCGTCTCGGTCGCAAGCACGAACCACATATTCAACTGGTGGTCGCGTGCGTAATTATGCGCGACCTCCGGGAATCCGTTGACCTGCTCGGCGACGCGGTCGAAATCCTCCGCCGGGACCTGCATGGCGGCAAGCGTCAGTCCACCGCCCAGGCGTTCAGCGTGGTACATGGGGCCAAAGCGGCTCAGAACGCCGCGTTGCAACAGCGCATCGACGCGAGCGATGAGATCGGCCTCGTCCGTGCCCAGCTCGTTCGCAACGGCGTCGAAGGGTCGTTCACAGATCGGAAATCCGTCCTGCAACCGATTCACGATGTGCCGATCGAGCGCATCCAGATTTGCCTCACCGGTTTCGCGTCGCGGATTCATGGCGTCACCGATTCGCGTTCGGCGGCGTTGCGGTAGCGGGCCCCGCGCTGTTTGAAGCGTCGCCGACTGAACAGCACGTGGTGGGGAATCTCTTCGAGGCCGCAGCATTGCACCAACTGACGCACCTTGCCGCGGACTTCCTCGCGATCGCATCCATGGATCATGCAGAACAGATTGAACGGCCAATCGGGTCCGCATCGCGGCCGCCGATAGCAGAGCGTAATGAACTCGAACTTGCTCAGGCAGCGGCCCAGTTCGGCGACCTCGCTATCCGGTACGTCCCAGACCACCATCGCGTTCGCGCCGTAACCCAGCTCCTGGTGGCGCACCACCAGACCCATACGCTTGATGACGCCGCGGTCCTGCAGGCGGCGCACCCGCTCCAAAGTCTCCCGCTCGCATAGGCCGAGCTGCGTGGCCAGCAGCGCAAATGGCCGCGGAGCTAGTGGCAAGCCGCCTTGAATCGCGCCGACCAGCGCCAAATCGATCTCACTGAGCGGGGTGTCGGCGTCGCCAGGTTTCAGTATCGGTCGCGTCGTCTTCATGTCCATCGCAGGTCGAATCCCAGATCGATATGGTAATCCTCGAGCATGGGCAGCGGCATGACCTTGATATTGGTCAAACCTTCGATACTTTGGAGGACCTGCTGCAGTTCTTCGGCGTCGGCGGCGGTGGCGACGAACCAGAGGTTGAAACGGTGCTCGCGTTCATAGTTGTGATTGACGGCAGCGAAACTGCTCACGATGGAAGCGACTTCCTCCAAGCGCTCTTCGGGGACCGCCATGGCCGCGAGGGTCGAGGCGCCTACTGCGTGCGGGCGGAACACCGGCCCGACGCGGCTGATCACACCGAGTTGCTGCAGACGGTGCAACGCCGTCAGCACCTCTGTCTCCTCGGCGTCCAATGCAGCCGCCATGTCCGCATAGGGCGTCATCGTCAGCGGAAACCCCTGCTGGTAACGATCCAGCAAGCGGCGCTCCAGGTCGGTCAGTTCGGCGCGTTTATCCAAGGTGTGCCTCATGAAAGTCGACAATCAACTTTTACCGCAAACTACGCAACGGCGCGCTAAATAAAGACTATAGCGCCGAAAGTGCGCGGTTACCTGGGTGCGGGACGGTCTGTCTGGGCTCGGTCATCAAATCCTTTCTCTTTACCAACATCCCTTCGCGCGCCTTCGCGTCCTTTGCGGCTAAGGTAGCCTTTCCGAATTTCATAATCCGATCTCGTGCGCCCGATTGGTAAAGAAGATGCCGCTCGGTTTTTTCGCGGGAAGCGAACCGATGCGTTTGCGGGTGGCGGTGTCCAGGATGTCGATACGGTCCTCGTCGCGCACGGAGAGCCACACCGTCTCGCCGCGTGGCGTGAACTCCATATGCAGCACCGCCTTCCCGGGCTTCAGGCTGTCGATCACCTGCAAACTGTCGGCATCGATCACCTGCACAGTGTCGTTGTCCGGGTGCGCGAAGTTGACCCATACCTGACGCCCGTCCGGCCGGCCGACCACGAACACCGGCTGGCTATGGACAGCGATGCGGGCGACCTCTTTCCAGCTCGCGCGCTCTATGACAAGGACCGCGTGTAGACCCACGGCTGGCACGAAGATGTAGTCGCCGGCCAGCGCCCAACCCTGGAGGTGCGGCATCTTGAACACCGGCAGCTTCTCTTCTCCGCGACCATAGTCCGGCAACACGCGGCGCACACCGGTTTCAGGATGCCAAAGATCGAGCTCGGCCAAGCCGTCCTCACCGAACAGCCCGGCAAGGTAATACCGGCCGCTACCGAACACGAGCCCATCGTAGGGCTCGCGGCCGATGCCCGAGAATTTAGTCAGTTCCGGCGTCCCGCCACCCGTGAAATCCGCAATCCAGATCTCGCCGCTTTCGAACAGGCTAAATACGAAACGCTGGCCGGGCGCATCGGCGAGCCCAACGACCTTGACGCCGGTAGGAATGTCGGCCACCTGTTCCAAGGTATCCGACCTGAAGACCTTGACGCCGCCCGGCTCGTAGTTGGACACAGCAACGAGCCGGCCGTCCTGGGAAATCGCTCCACCGATGCTGTTGCCGGACTGGATGACGCGCTTTTCGATGCGTGCATTCAACAGATCGACCTTGGTCAGACCGCCATCGCGACCGAACACATAGGCGTAACGTGCATCGCGCGAGTAGACCAGCGAGGCATGCGACAGATCGCCCAGGCCGTCGACCCGTGCCAGTACACTGTTATGGGTCGTATCGACGATCAGCAGGCTGCCGTCGGCACGCTCGATCACCACGCCGAGATCGCCCGTTCCGCGCAGGGGTGTGCTGGCACAGGCGGACAAGAACAACAGGACCAAAAGCATCAACCAGGAAGATGCATACGGGACACGAAGGAAAAGCGAACAGGTGGTGTCGTCGGGTGACGCTCCCCCGGAACCTTGCTGCCCCAAGGATAAAGCCGATGCACGCCGAGCTTCCATCGTTTTACACATCGTGGGATCTTCCCTTGTGCGCCTTATGCGCCTTTGTGGTTCTAGCTTCTCGTCACTAGGGTCCGCGCCGCAACTCTTCGACCAGCCAAGCCGCTTCGGCTTCGGTGAGCTGTCCGCGCCAGGGCGGCATGGCAGTGCCTGATCGGCCTTCGAGGATGGTGGCGATCAACAGGCCGTCCGGTTTGCCTTCGAGAACCTTCGGAAGCAGCGATGGACCAAGACCGCCCTTTCGCGTCATGCCGTGGCAGGAACCGCAGTCGTGATCCAGAAGATATTTGAGCTCTGCCTGGCGCGCAGGTTCGACCGCCTGCAAGCCAGCCGATGCAAGCGTGACACTCACCGCCAGGAAGGGCCACCAACGTCTGCGCGCCTTCCCGTCGCCGTCATGTCGCTTCGGCATATCAGGCATTGGCGCTACGGTGAACATCATCGACGCCGCCGATCGCTTGATACCAATCCATTTCACCCGCCAGTTCGACCACCTTGCCGATCACGATCAGTGCGGGCGATGTCACTTGCTCGGTACGTGCGGTGCTCTCAAGGTCCCCCAAGCGCGTGAGCAGACGGCGTTGCTGTGGCGTACTACCGTTTTCGATCAACGCGGCGGGGGTGTTCGGGTCGAGACCCGCTACGATCAACTGTTTTTGAATGTCCGGTAAATTGGCAAGCCCCATGTAGACGACCAGCGTCGTATTGGGGTCCGCAAGGCGATCCCAGTCAAGATCGAGACCTTGATCTGCACGGCAATGGCCGGCCAAAAAGCGGACGCTGTTGGCGACACCGCGGTGCGTCAGAGGTATGCCCGCGTAGGTGGTGCAGGCGGAGGCCGCCGTGACGCCGGGAACGATCTCGAAGCGGATGCCGGCGCGCGCAAGCACCAACGCCTCTTCGCTGCCTCGGCCGAAGATCAGTGGGTCGCCGCCCTTCAGACGTACGACGCTGCGCGCGCGCCGCGCCAGACTGACCAGCAATGCGTTGATGTCTTCTTGCGAAAGATGGTGATTGCCTG
>JBAYTM010000041.1:0-9776 GCA_041675685.1 Thiohalobacteraceae bacterium | reverse complement strand
TCAAGAACACGCCCGATTTCCAGCGTGATGGCGAATTTTCCCAGGACCTCTACCAAAGCCTGCTGGCGCAGCAGCGATTGACGCCGCAGGAATTCGAAGAGGATTTCCGCCGCGCGCTGTTAATCAATCAGCTGATCGCAGGCGTCTCGGGCAGCGCGGCGGTGGCACCCCAGGCGGTCGAGCAGGGGTTGCGCCTGCAAGGACAGGAGCGCGAGCTGCGCTATGCGCGTCTGCCCATGACGCGTTATACCGACTCGGTGGACATAACGCCGGAACAAGTGGCCGCGTTCTACGATGCCAACAAGGCGCGCTTCATGGAACCCGAACAGGTGCGGCTCCAGTATCTCGAACTCTCGTTGGACGTTATCGCCGCCGATCTGGAGGCGACCGACGCCGAGATCGAACAACTCTATGCGAGCGAGAAAGATCGTCTGGCCGGGGACGAGCAGCGCCGCGCGCGGCATATCCTCATTCAGTTGGATGAGTCCGCCGGCGACGAGGACGTCATGGCGGCGCGCCGCGAAGCGGAGGACCTCGTCGCACGCTTGCGTGCGGGCGAGGACTTCGCAAGCTTGGCGAAGGCGCATTCGGACGACCCCGGATCGGCCGCGGAGGGCGGTGATCTCGGCCTGTTTGGCCGGGGCATGATGGTGCCCGAATTCGAAGAGGCCGCCTTTGCGATGGCTGAAGGCGAAATCAGCGAGCCGGTGCGCAGCCCGTTCGGTTTCCATGTCATTCAGGTCACGGAGACCAAGGCGGCGCAGGTGCCGAGCCTCGAAGAACTCCGGCCGCAACTTGCGGAGCAGGTCGTGCGGGACGAGGCGGAGCAGCTGTTCCTGGAGCGCGCGGAATTACTTGGTGCCCGGACCTTCGAGCACCCGGACACGCTGACCGTCGCGGCGGAAGAATTGGGCCTGAAGGTACAGGAAAGCGATTGGTTGCCCCCTTCTGGCGGCGAAGGCATCGGAAGCTACCCTCAGGTAATGGAGGCCGCGCTGTCCGAGGACGTCCTCAATGACGGCAACAACAGCGGCATAATCGAGGTCGAGCCGAATCACGTCTTCGTGGTGCGCGCCCTGGAGCACAAGCCTGCACAACAGGTGCCGCTGGATGCGGTTCGCGACGCCATCGAGCGCAGCTTGCGTCAGCAGGAGGCCGCCAAAGCGGCGCGAGACCAGGGCACCGCGTCGTTGGCGCGCCTCCGTGCAGGCGCCAGCATCGAGGAGGTTGCCGCCGAATTGGATCTCGAGGTGGAGGACGCCGGCTTCATTGCGCGTAATGAGAGCAAGCAGCCGCGCGAGATCGTCGCCCAGGCGTTCCGCGTGCCGAGGGTTGGCGCGGGCCAGCCCGCGTACGCCGGTGGCACGCTGGCGAACGGCGATTTCGTGCTGTTGCAAGTCGACAGCGTGCGCGATGGCGACCTGGACGCCATTGGTGCGGAGGCGCGTGAGGCATTCCGGGACAATCTCGGCCAGCTGTATGGTTCGATGGAGACCACGGCGCTGCTCGAACAACTCAAATCGGACGCCGAGATCGAACGGAACCTCGAGCGCCTCGACTGAGTCCGCGCCGCCCTTCAGCGGCATCATTCGCGATCCTCCGGGAGGCACGGCCATGCTTCGCCTCAAGCTGCATTGGCAGATTGCGCTTGCACTGTTGCTGGCCGTCGTCGCCGGCAGTTTGAGCGGAGAGACCGGTGCACTATTCGGTGTGCCGCTGCTCGCCGTCTACGACTTCATCGGGACATTGTTCCTGAACGCCCTGAAGATGCTGGTCGTCCCCCTGATCGTTGCCTCGATCATTACCGGCATCGCCGGTATCGGCCCGACACGTGACTTCGCGCGCCTCGGTGGCAAGACGTTTCTGTATTACGCCAGCACCAGTCTGATCGCGATTCTGATCGGGCTTTTGCTTGTGAATGTGATTGAGCCAGGTCGTGTCGACGGCGGACCCGCGCGCGAACAGATCGGTCTGGCTGCCGACATCGGCGAGGTCGCCACGGCGCTCGAAGGCCGCGGTATGGGCGATCTCTTCAACGTATTTCTGCAGATGGTTCCGCCCAACGTAATCGCGGCGGCCGCCGAAGGCCAGATGCTCGGCCTGATCTTCTTCAGTCTGTTGTTCGGCTACTTCATGACGCGCGTCGGTGCGCCGCATGCGCAGTACATGCAGGGATTCTGGAAAGGAATCTTCGAAGTCATGTTGTTGATCACCGACTGGGTGATGAAATTCGCGCCGATCGGTGTGTTCGCGCTGGTGGCAAAGGTCGTCGCAACGACGGGGATGTCCGCCTTCCCGCCTTTGCTGGCGTTTTTCTTCACGGTGCTGATAGCGCTCGCTGCGCACGCCCTGATCGTCATGCCGCTACTGCTCCGGTTCGTTGCGCGCGTAAGCCCGCTGCGGCACTACCAAGTCATGGCACCCGCGTTGCTGACGGCCTTTTCGACGGCGTCGTCCTCCGCAACCCTGCCCTTGACGCTCGATTGCGTCGAACGCCAAGCCGGTGTCTCCAATCGCGTCAGCAGTTTCGTCCTGCCCTTGGGCGCCACCGTCAACATGGACGGCACGGCGCTGTATGAATGCGTTGCCGTCATGTTCATCGCGCAAGCCTACGGGATCGAGCTCAGTGTCGCGCAGCAATTCACGATCGTGTTACTGGCCTTGTTGACGTCGATCGGTGTGGCCGGCATCCCCGCGGCCAGTCTGGTCGCCATCACTATCATCCTGGCGGCCGTCGGCCTGCCGCTGGAGGGACTGGGGCTGATTCTGGCGGTGGATCGGATCCTGGACATGTGTCGGACCGCCGTGAACGTGTTCAGCGACAGCTGCGGCGCAGTGGTGGTTGCGCGCACGGAGGGTGAACAGCTGCCGGGGCTCGCAAAGGTCTAGCAGGCGGTTGGAAAACGCGCGGAGGGGCGCATTGCGGCGGCATCGCCGATCGGATCTTCGATCCGGCTGCTAATCTTCCCGGGTCTCGAAAGGGGCGCCACCGACGATGTTGTAACCCGCGTCCACATAGGTCACCTCGCCGGTGATGCCGGCCGCGAGGTCGGAGCACAAAAACGCAGCGACATTGCCGACGTCTTCGATGCTGACGTTGCGGCGCAAGGGCGAAGTCTTCGCCGCGAAATCCAGCAGCTTGCGGAAATTGCTGATGCCGGAGGCGGCCAGGGTGCGAATGGGGCCGGCGGAAACCGCGTTGACGCGGATATTGTCCGGCCCGAGGCTGTAGGCCATATAGCGCACATTGGCCTCGAGGCTGGCCTTTGCCACGCCCATGACGTTGTAGTTCGGCAGGGCCTTCTCGGCGCCCAGATAGCTGAGCGTCAGCAACGCACCGGCGCGGCCCTGCAGCATCGAACGCCCCGCTTTGGCCAGGGCCGCGAAGCTGTACGAACTGATGTCGTGCGCGGCCCGGAATCCCTCGCGCGTGACGCTGTCGAGATATTCGCCCTCCAGCAATTCCCTGGGCGCAAAGGCGACCGAGTGGACGATGATGTCGAGGCCGTCCCAGTGTTCGCGCAACTTGCTGAACACCGCGTCGATCTGTTCATCACTGGCAACATCGCAGGGCAGAGTGATGTTCGAGCCGCAGTCCGCCGCCATCTTTTGCACACGTTCCTGCAGCTTTTCGTTCTGGTAGGTGAACGCCAATTCGGCGCCTTCGCGGCGCATGGCCTGCGCAATGCCCCAAGCGATGGAGCGGTTGCTTGCCAGACCGACGATCAGCGCCCGTTTCCCTGTCAAAAAGCCCATTGTATTCCCCGTTTCGTTGCCTGAGGCGGCTTACTATATAATGGCCCCGCGCCGTTCGCCAGGGACGCGGGAGGCCGCATCCGACGCAGAATCGCGTGCTCGCACAACCCGCTGCAGGATGGCCGGAGTGCGGATACGCACAGTCAAGGAATCTGGTGTGCCACTGTTTCGACTTGTCATTGCTTGCGCACTGCTGATTGTTTCAAGTCCCCCGCTTCTGGCCGCGCCGTCGGCCGCTTTGGGATACGCGCCCAAGTATCCTGCCGACTTCTCGCATTTTGACTATGTCGATCCGAACGCCCCCCAGGGCGGCGAGCTGACCCTGTCCGGCTTCGGCAGTTACGACAGCTTCAATCCCTTTATCCTCAAGGGCGTCTCTGCGGACGGTCTGGGCACCCTGATGCTCGAGCCCTTGATGGTGCAGAGCCTGGACGAGCCTTACAGCCTGTACGCGCATCTGGCGGAGGACATCGCGCTTGCCGACGACGGGCTCTCAGTCACCTTCAGACTGGATCCGCGTGCACGTTTCTCCAACGGCGATCCGGTGCTGGCAGAGGACGTCAAATTCAGCTTCGATACCTACAAGAGCGACCAGGCCCATCCCCAGTTCCGCTTCTACTGGGCGGATATCCGCGAGGCGGTGGTACTGGACGAGCGACGCGTCCGTTTCAATTTCACCAAACGCAATCCCGAGCTGCATCTGATCGTGGCGCAGATGTCGGTGTTTTCGCGCAAGTGGGTCGGGGACGGCCCGTTCGACAAGCTGACCCGCACACCGCCGATCGGCAGCGGTCCATACCTGGTCGAGAAGTACCGGCTGGGCAAGGACATCACCTATGTGCGCGCGCCGGATTATTGGGCGAAGGACCTGAATACCCGTCGCGGCATGTTCAACTTCGAACGCGTGACCTACAAATACTACTCAGATGAGACGGTGCATCTCGAGGCGCTGAAGGCGGGCGAATACGACTTTACCCTGGTGCTGAACTCGAAGCAGTGGGCGCGCGATTATGTCGGTCCGCAGTTCAGTGACGGGCGCATCCGCAAGGAGGAACTGGCGCATAAGAACAACGCTGGCATGCAGGGTTTCGTCATGAATACCCGGCGTGACAAATTCAAGGACCGGCGGGTGCGGCGTGCGCTCGCGCTGGCATTCGATTTCGACTGGTCGAACCGCAATCTTTTTTACGGCCAATACACGCGTTGCGACAGCTATTTCAGTAATAGCGAGCTGGCGGCCGAAGGACTGCCGCAGGGGGACGAGCTGGCCTTGCTCGCGCCGTATCGCGAGCAGCTGCGGGCCGAGATCTTTACCGAAGAGTGGCGGCTCCCTGACACCTCCCAGGCCGGTGCGCTAAGACGCAACCTGCTCGCGGCGAAAACGCTGCTCGAAGAGGCGGGCTGGCAGGTGCGCGACGGTCGCCTGCGCAACGCCGCCGGCGAGGCCTTCACCATCGAGGTGATCCTGGCCCAAAAGGGGTTCGAGCGTATTCTGGCGCCCTATGCCCACAACTTGCGCAAGCTGGGTATAGAGCTGAACTATCGCACGGTGGACGTCAGTCTCTACATCCAGCGGCGCACCAGCTTCAACTTCGACATGATGGTCGCGTCCTTCCCGCAATCACAGTCGCCGGGCAACGAGCAGTTCGGCATGTGGCACTCCACTACCGCCGATCAGGAAGGCTCCAACAATCTGGCCGGCATAAAGGATCCGGTGGTCGACGCGCTGGTGGAGAAACTGGTGTATGCCGAGGACCGCGAGGCGCTGATCACGGCGGCCCGAGCCCTGGACCGGGTGTTGTTGTATGGCGAATATGTCGTACCGAACTGGTACATTGCAACGCACCGAGTCGCCTACTGGGACCGTTTCGGCCACCCGGAGACATTGCCCCTGTATTACGCGGCCGAGACCTGGGTACTCGAGTCCTGGTGGCGCAGGCCCGAGGCATCCGGTACGGCGCCGGGTGCGACTAGGTAGCCGGCGATGAACCACGGCATCGCGCTTGCGGCGACAAGCCGCTTCCTGGTCCAAACCCCCACTGAGGATTGAGAGCGAAATCCATGGCCGCCTACATCCTGAAACGCCTGCTGCTGATGATCCCGACCCTGGTCGGCGTGATGCTGGTGACCTTCATCGTCACGCAGTTCGTGCCGGGCGGACCGGTCGAACAGCTGATTCAGCAATTGCAAGGCTCCGGACTGCAGGGCGAGGCCGCCGGCGGCGCGCAGCCGTTGTACCGCGGCGACGCCGGACTGGATCCGGAGCGCATCGCCGAACTGCGCGCCCTGTATGGATTCGACAAACCGGCTTATCAGCGCTTTCTCGATATGATGACCAGTTACGCCGTGTTCGACTTTGGCGACAGTTACTTCCACGGCGACTCGGTGATCGACCTGATCGTCTCAAAATTGCCGGTCTCGATCAGCCTCGGTATGTGGACCTTCTTCCTGGTCTACCTGACCTGTATACCGCTCGGTATCGCCAAGGCGGTGCGCGATGGAACACCCTTCGATCTGGTCACCAGTACGCTGATACTGATCGGCTACGCGATCCCGGGTTTCGTATTGGGCATCCTGTTGCTGGTGCTGTTCGGCGGCGGCAGTTTCTGGGACATATTCCCATTGCGGGGATTGGTCTCCGACAATTTCGACGAGCTTACCTGGTACGGCAAGATCACCGATTACCTTTGGCACATCACCTTGCCGGTCATTTCGCTGGTCGTCGGCAGTTTCGCGGTGATGACCATGCTGACCAAGAACAGCTTTATCGAGGAACTGCGCAAGCAATACGTACTGACCGCACGCGCGAAGGGTCTGTCCGAGAACCGGGTTCTTTACCGGCACGTGTTCCGCAATGCGGTGATCCCGCTGGTGACCGGATTCCCGGCCGCCTTTATCGGCGCCTTTTTCGCCGGGAGTATTCTCATTGAAAAGATTTTCTCCCTGGACGGTCTCGGTCTGCTCGCCTTCGATTCGATCGTGAAGCGGGATTATCCGGTCGTGCTCGGTTCGCTGTATCTGTTTACCCTGCTCGGTTTGATTGCCAAGCTGCTGACAGATATCAGTTATGTACTGGTCGATCCACGAATCCAGTTCGAGGCCTCGCGGTGAAGGTGTGCGGATGAGCGCGGTGCCCGTGGAGACGGCCGTGCGCACAGCGACGCCGGCGCGGTTGTCGCCGCGGCGCCGCAGCTGGATGCGCTTCCGGGCCAACCGGCGCGGCTACTACAGCCTATGGATATTTGCGATCCTGTTCGTGGTCAGCCTGGGCGCCGAGCTGATCAGCAACGACCGGCCGCTTATCGTTCAGTACCAGGGCGAGTACTATTTCCCGCTAATTAACAGCTATTCGGAGGCGACCTTCGGCGGCGATTTCGAAACCGAGGCCGATTACACCGATCCGGCGGTCAGGGCCCTGCTCGAACAGAATGGCAATTGGGCCATCTATCCGCCCAATCCGTACAGCTACAACAGCATCAATTATTATGCGCAGCACCCGAACCCGGCACCGCCCTCGGCAGAGAACCTGCTGGGCACTGACGATCGCGGCCGCGATGTGCTGGCGCGGCTGATCTACGGGTTCCGCCTCTCGGTATTGTTCGCCTTCGCGCTGACGACCATCGGCGTGGCACTGGGAGTGCTCGCGGGGGCGCTGCAAGGTTATCTGGGGGGGCGCTTCGATCTGTTCGCGCAACGCCTCATTGAAGTCTGGGGTTCCATGCCGGAATTGTATCTGTTGATCATCTTCGCCTCCCTGTTCGACCCGAGCATTCTGCTGCTCGTCATACTGCTGTCCCTGTTCGGCTGGATGGGGTTGGCGGACTACGTGCGCGCTGAGTTCCTGCGCGGTCGCAACATGGACTATGTCACCGCGGCACGCGCCATGGGCGTCAGTAATCGCGCCATCATGTTGCGCCATCTGCTGCCCAATAGCCTGACCCCGGTGATCACCTTTCTGCCGTTCCGCATCAGCGGCGCCATCCTGGCGCTGACCAGCCTGGACTTTCTCGGCCTCGGCGTGCCGCCGACTACGCCGAGCCTCGGTGAGCTGTTGGCCCAGGGCAAAGACAATATCGAGGCCTGGTGGCTTTCTGTGACCACCTTCGTCGTGCTGGTGGGCACGCTTACCTTGCTGATCTTCATCGGCGAAGCATTGCGCGAAGCGATGGATACGCGTCGTGGCTGAGCGCGAGACCGCGACCGGCGATCCATTGCTCCGCGTGACCGATCTCGCGGTCGCCTTCCGTGGTCCGCACGGCGATTATACGCGCGTGGTCGAGGACCTGAGTTTCAGCGTTGCGCCCGGAGAGAAGTTGGCGTTGGTAGGCGAATCCGGATCCGGCAAGACGGTCACGGCCTTGTCGATCCTGCGGTTGCATGATGCGCACCAGACCCGTTTTCCCAGCGGCAAGATCGAATTCCTTGGCCGGAATCTGGTGAGTCTGCCGGAGGACGAGGTGCGTGCTGTGCGTGGCCGCGAGATCGCCATGATATTCCAGGAGCCGATGACCTCGCTGAATCCGGTCTATCCGGTCGGTCAACAACTCGTCGAACCGCTGATGCAGCACTGTGGCATGAACGCGGTGCAGGCGCGCAAACGCATGCTCGAACTACTCGATCGCACGGGTATCCCGGAGCCCCACAAGCGCTTCGACGCCTTTCCTCACATGTTGTCCGGCGGTCAACGCCAGCGTGTGATGATTGCGATGGCCTTGGCCTGTTCTCCGAAATTGCTGATTGCCGACGAGCCGACCACGGCGCTGGACGTCACCGTGCAGGCGCAGATCCTGTCGTTACTGGAGGACCTGCAGCGTGAATTCAGCATGGCGGTATTGCTGATCACGCACGATCTGAACCTGGTACGGCGCTTTGCCGAGCGCATCTGCGTCATGCAGCAGGGGCGGTTGGTGGAGCAGGGCGAAGTGAGCCGCGTCTTCAAGGCGCCGGAGCATCCCTACACGCTGCAATTGCTGAACGCCCAGCCACAGCGCATGTTGACGACTCAGGATCTGGACAGGCCGTCAGGACAGGCGTCGTTGCTCGATGGAAGGGCGCTGCGCTGCCATTTCCCGATCAAGGCCGGATTTTTTCGCCGCCGCATCGGTGAGGTCAAGGCGGTCGACGATGTCGATCTGACGCTGCAGCCGGGCGAGACGCTCGGCATTGTCGGTGAATCGGGTTCCGGCAAGTCGACGCTCGGTATGTGTCTGCTGCGACTGCAGGATTGCGAAGGCGAAATAGACTTCGCCGGCAAGCGCGTGGATCGGCTGAACACGCGCCAGCTACGCCCGTTGCGACGCAACTTCCAGGTCGTTTTTCAGGATCCCTTCTCCTCGCTTTCACCGCGCCTGACGGTGGAGCAGATTCTCGGCGAGGGTCTGGCGATCCATTTCCCCGAGCAGAATGCCGATCAGCACCGCGCACGCATACTGAAGATACTTGGCGAAGTCGGCCTGACCGAAGATATGCTGTGGCGGTACCCGCATGAATTCTCCGGCGGACAACGCCAACGCATCGCCATCGCCCGCGCAGCGGTGCTCGAGCCGAAACTGATTCTCCTCGACGAGCCGACCAGCGCCCTGGACGTGTCGGTCCAAAAACAGGTGCTGGAACTGCTGCTCGATCTGCAACGTCGCTACGGCATCAGTTACCTGTTCATTTCGCACGATTTGAAGGTGATCCGCGCCGTCGCGCACCGCATCCTGGTCATGCGTGCGGGGCAGGTCGTCGAAGCCGGCGCGACTGAAGAACTGTTCTCGCGGCCCCGTGCAACCTATACCAAAACCCTCTTGCGTGCTTCATTATTCAGCGATCATGTCGGCGACTCCATACCAAGTTGATTGCCCGCCAGGCCAGGTCCTGGTGGCCGTCAACGAACTCAAGGTCCGTATCGGCGGCGTCCAGCCGGTCGACGGCGTCAGCTTCCGGATCGCGCGTGGCGAGACGTTGGCCCTGCTCGGCGAATCCGGCTGCGGCAAATCGCTGACCGCGCTGGCGCTCATGGGGCTGCTCCCAAGCGG
>JBAYTM010000040.1:0-9783 GCA_041675685.1 Thiohalobacteraceae bacterium | reverse complement strand
GCATGATGATCGGCAGCTCGCGCGTATCGCGGTCGCGCTTCAGGTCCTTGGCGAGCTCGAGGCCGCTCATGTCGGGAAGCATCCAGTCGAGGAGCAGCAGGTCGGGTTGGCGGTCGCGCCCAGCGATCCAGTCGAAGACCGGCGTGAAGCGCGTTCCGCCACCGCCGGTGAAATCCCGCGGCAATTTGAACTCTTCCCAGGGTTCGAATTCCCAGGGGCCGTCCTTCGCCAACTCGGCGTCGCAGGCGTGCAGCGTGATCCGCGCGCGCACTTGGCCCTTGATCGCGTCGACCTCGGACATGAATTCGCGGATCTCGTCAGCGGATACCGAGCCGCTGGTGTCCAGCACAACCACCAGGTCGACCTGGGAACTGCGCAGGCTGGGAAAGATTGCAGTACCTTCGCGCCGAGATGGACGGGAATAGTTGTAATCGTCCCTGGAGATCGCGGTCATATACTTGGCCAGCAGCATGCGCCAAGGGAGCTGTGGCTGCAGCAGATGGTCCACCAGGCGCGCCAGTCCACCACCCAACTTGCCCGCTTGCAGCGCTTGTTGGGCGGCACCTGCCAGCCGCTGACGCCACTGCACACTGAGCTGTTCCCGCTCGCTGTCGCTCAAGGGCTTGGGCTGCGGTGCGCCGCCGCGGTCGGGGTCAGGCTCTGCCTCCGTGCCCCGGCCTTCACCGGTCTGCTGAGGCGATGAACCGCCCTGCCCCGCATCGCGCTTACTCTGGCCGTCCTCGTTGTCGTACAAGTGCTGATCGAGCGTTTCGGTCTCGTCCTCCATGTCGGCAATGGAGGGATAGATTTCCTCGGCGGTCAGGCCTTCGAACTGATCGAGGTATAGGGCGCCTGGCGGCGGCTTGAGGCCGTCTTTGATCAGCAACGGGTTGATGGCCAGATCGCAGGCCAGATCCCAGCGGTGCTTTTTGCGGTGTTCGCGGCGCGAAAAATGCGACAAGGCGCAGTGCAGTGCTTCATGGGCCAACATGAACTGCGCCTGATCCAGATTGAGACCCTCGACATACTCTGCGTTGTAGTAAAAGGCACGTGCGTCCGTGGCCGTGGTTTTGCACCACTTGGGATCGGCCGCGATCATGGGCAGGCGTAACACCAAAGCGCCCAGAAAGGGCTTGTCCAGGATCAGGCGCGTTCGCGCCGCGCTGAGCTTGGTATCGACGTCCGTGGTCATAGCAAAGCTACACGTCGTACAGCATCACATCGGCCACCGCTTTGGCCCAGGAAGAAAACTGAGGAACGCTGAACAATTCCTGGCCGATCGCTCGGTGCATGTCGGAGATCAGCATCACACCCATCTCGCGCTGGGGAAAGGCCGCCGCGTAGTCGATGATATACCCGAACACGGTATTGGCATCGGGCGTCTGGCGCGCGCGGAGCGCCCGGCCGACCAGGGCGCAGGCCACCGCATACTGCAAATCGGTCTCGCGCGGTACTGGCACCTGTTCACCGCGCAGGATGGCGTCAATGTCGGGGAGTTTTTCCAGGTTGTCGACGAACGCGGCCAACTCAATGCCGGCCGCCGGGCCGACACAGGCCTGCAGCGTCGCCACCAGCAGGTTCGGATGATCGCCGAATTTCCGCAGGGCACGATGCGCAAACTCCCAGGAACGCGGCGAAGGAAAGGCGACCGGATTATGAGCCGGGTCGAAATCAAACAGCAGTTCCGGCCTAAAGCGCAGGAAGGCGATCAGGCGTTCGTCGATCCCATTCGCATAAGCCCAGGAAACCCAGTCGTCGAGGTTGGTCTCGAGTTCGAAGTGCGAAAAGCGGTTGGCAAGCGGCGCCGGCATCGTATAGGTGACACCGCGGTCGCCTTGCCGGTTGCCGGCCGCAAAAATCGCCCAGCCATCCGGAACGTAGTACTCGCCCAGGCGTCGGTCCAGGATCAGCTGGTAGGCCGCCGCCGATACGCTCGGAGGCGCAGACGTGATTTCGTCCAGAAACAGAATACCCGTCTCGCCATGGCGCTGGGTGTCGGGCAGGATCGCCGGAACCGCCCATTCGACGAAATCGCCGACGCGAAACGGGATGCCCCGCAGGTCGCTTGGCTCCATCTGCGACAAACGGATATCGATCACCGATACGCCGTGCCGGGCCGCGATCTCTGCGATCATTTCTGATTTGCCGACCCCGGGCGGGCCCCAAACCATCACCGGGGTGTGATGCCCTTCGCGGGCGCTGATGAATTCCCGATCCATGACGCTAAGCAAGTGCGACGGACGCATGCATTCTCCCCCTTCAGTGTCTTTCGCCCCGCCGGGACCGGGACCGTTCGAGTCCTGCCGGCACGGCGCGACTGCACCCCGGCGACTGCGCCATATTACGCACTTCAGGGTCAAATTGCATGGCGCTAACCCACTGAAATTGTCGGCCAATTTACCGGCATTTCGGCGGCCCGGCGACCGCGGCCCGACTGCGCGCGAGGATCGGACATCGCCCTCAATAAACCCCCGCCACAGTCGATAGCAGTGGGAAACCAGCGCAGGCGGTTCGGCCGACAGGCGAGACCAGGCAGGCGAGAACGACAACGGCAAAGAGGTTCATCATGGGGCATCGCCCACGCGTCCTGGTCTGCGAGCAAGACGTTGCACTCAGCGAACAGTTATCAAGGACTCTCGAGGGCGCGGGTTTCTGGGTCGACGCCGTGCAGAGCGGCCGGCAGGCACTGCACCGGCTCGCGACCCGACAATACCAGGCACTCACATTGAATCTTTTGCTCGGCGACCAGGACGCCTTGTCGTTCAGTCGGGAATTGCGGGTGCTCGGTATGCAGCTCCCGATTCTCGTGACGTCCTCGAACCGGCAAACCAAGAGCACCGCACGGCGCGCCGATCTGAGCCTGGAGAACAGTTCGGACCGGACCAGCGATTGCGCGCACCCCGAACCCGAATGGGTCCGCAAAGCGGTCGATCAGGCACGCTTCATCTTTGCGGTGAAGTCTGCCTGCCAGCGCAGTCGCGACTTCCATCCCCGCATATTGCACGTCGAGGCGGACCGCTTCAGCGCCGGATTGGTCAAAGCCGCGTTGCGTGAATCGGTCGACCTCATTCAGGCCGGGGACGCGCTGGAACTCGATGCCGCCATGGACCTGCCCGACTACGATCTGGCCCTGCTCAACCCGGACATGGCGGATATCGACGGGGAGGCCGCCCTACATCGAATCGCGGCGCTTTATCCGGAGACCCCGGTCGTACTCCACCGCAGCGGTAAGCGGCCGGATAGCGTTTCCGACTTGGTCATGCACGAAACCGCCAGCCTTAGCCTCGTCACCGCACTGCGTACACTGCTGCTGCATGCCATGCGGGTCCCGTTACGAGCCCAGGCCTAGAATCTGATTGCTCGGTCGCCCTGTGGTCATCCGCGCAATGGCGCCTCCAGTCCGCTCGCCCGGTAACGCCGGTAATCATCCAGAATAAGGGCGTGATCGAAGACCAGCACCGGCAGGTCCTCGGGCCCGAACAACCCCAGGCCGGCAGCATCATCGCCGGCATCTGGCATACCACTGGCAGTCGCAACGTATACGGCACTTGCGGTATGCATGCGCGGATCACGGCTTGGATCGGAGTAGCAGCCCAACAGAGCCTTCAGTTCGACCGTCAGCCCGGTCTCTTCCAGCGCCTCCCGGCGCGCCGCCGCCTCCAACCGTTCCCCTATATCCACGAAGCCGCCAGGCAACGCCCAGCCGTAGGGTGGACTGCGCCGTTCGATCAGTACGATGGGGCGTGCCGGCCGGTCGACCATTTCGATGACCAAATCGACTGTCAGCAAAGGCGTTCGCGGCAATGGCATCAACGACCCACCAAGCGTCGCCACTGACGCCGTGTACGCTTGTCCGGTCGACCGCCGGCATTCGGTTCGGCGGCGGCGCGTAGACGCCGCTCCTCCTCGAGCGCCTGTCTGTCGGCGATACTGGATTCGCGTTCGCTGTACAGCAGGCGAGCCTTGTCGGCGCTGCCACGTTGCAGCGACAACACCTGTACCTCGATGACAAAGGTGTAGACGCCTTTCTGTATACGCAATTCGTCGCCGCAGCGGAGCGCGCGCGAAGCCTTGGCTCGCTCGCCATTGACCTGTACCTTGCCGCCCTCCACTGCGGCCGCCGCTAACGCGCGCGTCTTGAAAAAACGCGATGCCCACAGCCACTTGTCGATGCGGACGCGTTGGTCTTGAGGAGGAGCCGCCATCGCTTCTAAAGGATCCTACAATCGCATCGTTCGCACTATCGGGCCGCCCGCGTGCAAAGCGCCGCACACTCCGCTATTTTCCGTTTGCCAAGCCCATCAACAGGCCGTTCAGCCGACTCACGAATCCGGCTGGATCGTCCAACTGACCGCCTTCGGCGAGCATGGCCTGGTCGAACAGGACATGGCTCCAATCACCGAAACGCTGCTCATCCGACTCCGATTCCAGGCGCCGTACCAGCATGTGCTGTGGATTGATCTCCAAGGTCGGCTTCGAGGTCGGGATCTCATGTCCGGCCTGCCGTAGCATGCGTTGCAGGTGTACGGCCATGTCCTGCTGTTCCAATACCAGACAAGCCGGCGAATCGGTTAGCCGGTGACTGAAACGGATTTCTTTCACTTTGTCGGCCAAGGCCTTTTGCATACGCTCGAGCAACGGTTTGAGCTCCTCCTCTGCCTGCGCCGTCGCCTCCTGATCTCCCGTAGCGCCGATCTCGCCCAGATCGAGATCGCCCTTGGCGACCGAGACCAGCGGCTTGCCGCCGAACTCGGTCAGATGCGACATCATCCATTCATCGACGCGATCCCAGAGCAACAGCACTTCAATACCCTTCTTGCGGAAGACTTCCAGATGCGGGCTCTTGGTCGCGGCTGCGTAGCCATCGGCGGTAATGTAGTAGATTTTGCTCTGGCTCTCGGGCATGCGGCCGACGTAATCCTGCAGAGAAACCGTCTGGTCCGACGACTCGCCGTGCGTCGACGCAAAACGTAGCAGCTTGGCGATGCGTTCACGGTTGGCATAGTCTTCTGCAGGTCCTTCTTTGACGACGCGGCCAAATTCTCTCCAGAAGTTCGCGTATTGTTCCGGCTCCTTCTCTGCCAAGTCTTCCAACAAACCCAGCACCTTCTTTACGGATGCCGAACGCATCGTGTCGATCAACTTATTGTGCTGGAGAATCTCCCGGGATACGTTCAACGGCAGGTCGTCGGAGTCGATCACACCGCGCACGAAGCGCAGGTAATGCGGCATGAGCTGTTCCGCATCGTCCATGATGAAGACCCGTCGCACGTAGAGCTTTATGCCGTGGCGACTATCCCGATCCCAGAGATCGAACGGCGCGCGTTGCGGAATATAAAGCAGCGAGGTATAGGATTGGTTACCCTCGACGTGGTTGTGCGTCCAGGTCAGCGGGTCTTCGAAGTCGTGGCCCACGTGCTTGTAAAACGCTTTGTACTCGTCCTCGGAGACGTCTTTCTTCGCCCGCGCCCAGAGCGCCGAGGCGCTGTTGACGGTTTCAAACTCGTCCTGCTTGCCTTCGAGGGTCGACGGCATCTCGATCGGTAGCGAGATGTGGTCGGAATACTTGCGGATGATGTTCCGCAGCCGGAATCCATCGAGAAACTCGTCTTCGCCGTCGCGAAGATGAAGGATCACCTGCGTGCCCCGCGCCGGCTTGTCCGTCGTTTCCAGTGAGTAGCTGCCTTCACCATCCGATTCCCAGCTTACGCCGTGCTCGCGGCCAAGGCCGGCGCGGCGCGTGAGGACTCTCACCTTGTCGGCAATGATGAACGCGGAGTAGAAGCCGACACCGAACTGCCCGATCAGTTTGGCGTCCTTGGCCTGGTCGCCGGTCAGCGACTCGAAAAACTGACGCGTTCCGGACTTGGCAATGGTGCCAAGATTATCGACCACCTCATTGCGGCTCATGCCGATGCCGTTGTCGGTAACGGTGATGGTCCGCTGCTCACGGTCCACGTGCACGCGAATCTTGAGATCGCTTTCGCCTTCGTACAGCGCGTCGTCGGTAAGGGATTCGAAGCGAAGTTTATCGCAGGCATCCGAGGCGTTGGAAATCAGCTCCCGAAGAAAGATCTCCTTGTTGGAGTACAAGGAGTGGATCATCAGGTTGAGCAGTTGCCGAACCTCGGTCTGGAACTCCAGGGTTTCCTTATGGGCGTCTACCGTCATTGCGGGTCTCTCCAAGCTGCGATTCGATAAGGGCTCTGGCGGGTCGGCCCGCCGAAGGCGAGATTTGGGGCGGCAACAGGAAATTTCAAGTCCGCAAGCGCACGCCTTCATGGGCCAGCAACCAGTCTTTGATGTCGAGTTCCGGTCCCGACGTGGCGCCGCTGTAACCACCAGGGCCGTCGCGGGCAACAATCCGGTGGCAAGGAATAATGATTGGGATGGGATTGGATCGGCACGCCTGCCCGACGGCGCGTGCGGAAGAGCCGATATCACGCGCCAACTCGCCGTAGCAGCGGGTGGACCCGACCGGTATGGACTGCAATGCGTTCCACACCGCGAGTTGATGCGTGGTGCCCTGAGGTACGAGCGGAATATGAAACGGCGCGCTGGGATCTGCAAAATATCCCATGAGCGCGACCACCACGCGGCGGGCCGCTAGGGACCGGGCCGGCCGCGAGCGGCCGCGCGCACCCAGAAAGTCGAGCGAGACGACCTGGTCCAGAGCATCCAATCGAACGCCTATGCGACCGATTGGACTCGTCATGATGACCTCGTAATCGGTCATCACGAAGCGGCGCGAGCCTGCCACGTCAGGGCAACGAAAATGGGCGTCATGTACGACATGACGCCCATTATAGCGGAACTTTCCGCCCGATCCGGCCAACAACGGCCGGGCTCGTTAGATCTTCTCTTTGATACGCGCCGACTTGCCCTGGCGGTCACGCAGGTAGTACAGCTTCGCACGTCGCACATCGCCACGACGTTTGACTTCGATGCTATCGATCGCGGGGCTGTAGGTCTGGAACACGCGTTCCACGCCCTCACCGTGGGAAATCTTGCGTACTGTGAAGGCGGAGTTCAGCCCGCGGTTGCGCTTGGCAATCACGACACCCTCGAAGGCCTGGGTGCGCTCGCGGCTACCTTCCTTCACCTTGACGTTGACGACGACCGTATCGCCCGGCGCAAATGCCGGTACCTCGCGGCCCATCTGTTCCTTTTCCAATTCTTCGATGATGTTGCTCATAGCCTTTAACCTCTAAAAAAACGCGCGTATTAACCGTCCTGCCGACTTGTTTCCTGCTCCCGGATGAACTCCTCCAGTAGCGTCTGTTGTTCCTGGCTCAGTTCGAGCTGAGCAAGCAATTCCGGTCGGCGTTGCCAAGTGCGTCCCAGCGACTGCTTGGCGCGCCAACTTTCAATATCGCGGTGGTGCCCGCCCAGAAGCACCTGGGGTACGGACATGCCGTCGACGTACTCGGGCCGCGTATAGTGCGGACAGTCGAGCAGCCCCTGCGAAAAGGAATCCTGCTCCGCCGAATCCTCGTCGCCCAACGCGCCCGGCTGCAGTCGCGCCAACGCGTCGATCAGTACCATCGCGGCCAGCTCACCACCGCTCAACACGTAGTCGCCGATCGACCACTCTTCGTCGATCTCCTGCGCATGCAGGCGCTCGTCAATGCCTTCGTAACGACCTGCGAGCAATACCAGTCCGGGTTCCGCCGCAAACCGCCGCACCGCCTCCTGGGTGAGCACCTTGCCCTGTGGGGACAGGTAGATCACCCGTGCCGGCGCGGTCTGCGCCCGTGCTGCACGCAGTGCGTCACGCAGCGGTTCGTAACGCATCACCATACCGGGCCCGCCGCCGTAGGGACGATCGTCGACGCTGCGGTGCCGATCATGCGTGAAGTCACGCGGGTTCCAGGTCCGCACCTGCAACAGCCCGCGTTGTACGGCCCGCCCGGTAACGCCGTACTCGGTGACCTGCCGGACGAACTCCGGAAACAGCGTCACTACATCGATCCGCATTTCGATCTCCGCCGGTCTCGACGCGGCGAGCGCCGTAATCCGCGGGACTCAGAAGTCGGGATCCCAGTCGACCTCGATCACCCCGCGTTGCAGATCGACGTTGCGGACCATTTCACCCTGCACGAAAGGTATCAGCCGCTCACGCTCGCCACGAACGACCATGACGTCGTTTGCCCCGGTGGCAAACAGGTGATCGACCACGCCAAGCTCGACGCCGGCAATCGTCACCACCCGCAGGCCTTGCAGATCCAGCCAAAAATACTCACCCGGATCCGGTTCGCCAAGCTGATCGCGGCGAACCGCAATGTCGCGACCCAGCAACTGAGCCGCCGCGTCGCGATCGTCGCAACCCTTGAGTTTGACGACGACGCCCTTACCCTGCATGCGCCCCGCGTCGACTTCGGCCGGCCGCCAGCCCCCGTCGTTTTCGATCAGCCAGGATTTATAGCCGACGATATTTTCACGCGGTTCGGTATAGGAGAAGACCCGCAACCAACCGCGCACGCCATACAAGCCGCTGATGCGCCCGACAGTCACCAACCCGGTCCCGGCGTCGGTCATCGGCACAGTCACCAAGCGACTCAGGCGCTCTGTTTACGCTCCTGCTTGAGCAGGCCGGCAACACGGTCCGACGCCTGAGCACCCTGGCCCAACCAGTGATCGGCGCGCGCCATGTCGACCTGCACGCGCGTCTCTCCACCTTGAGCGATCGGGTTGAAGTAGCCAATGCGTTCGATATAACGGCCATCGCGACGATTACGGCTGTCGGTCACGACGATATGATAGAAGGGCCGTCTTTTCGCACCGCCACGCGACAAACGAATGGTCACCATTTGAAACTGTCCTCTCACCACCAGCAAAAATAGCCGCCGAAAACCGGCGGCCATTGAGTAAACCGGGCATTCTACGGAAATCCGGCGAAAAGTGAAGCGTTTCCGCAGCCGTTATGGATAACGCTGGAACCCCTGAAGGGCGACGCAACCGGCGCCCGCGAGGCACCTCCGCTGTCGAAATCTTTTACGAAAGCTTGCCGCATCGCTCACACCGATGGGCCACACCGTAATTATCTGTTTGTTAACGGGTCTCCGGAAAGAACCCAGCATGTGGCAGCGCCTGGCAGTGTCGACGTTGCTTACATCTCGTTTTGGAGCGTCCGCATTGTGTACCCGATTGGCCGTCGCAATGCCCTAATCTCGTTAAGAATAAGCATTTTGGCATAGTGTTTGCTCTAGTATCACGCAAGCGCCACGGCACGGTGCGGAAAACAACGAAGAGGATCGGAGGAGTCGCCCGAGATAATAAAAATAACGGGTTAGAACAAAAAAAAACGGCAAGGGCCAGTGGCAAAGATACAACGAAGATAATAAACAGTTGTTCAGGCCTAGTGAAATTATACGGCGGCGCCGCGAGGGGACCGCCGTTTTTATTTGTCCGCTACCGGCTCATGGCATCGGAAACGGCATACGCCCCTTGAGCCCTCGCAGCATCTTCGACATCCCGCCCTTCGACATTCGCTTCATCATCTTCTGCATCTGAGCAAATTGTTTAAGCAGTCGATTGACATCCTGCACTTCAGTACCTGAGCCGGCCGCTATTCGACGGCGGCGCGATCCTTTGATGACGTCGGGGTGGCGACGCTCCTGCGCCGTCATGGAGTTGATCATGGCGACCATGCGCACGACTTCCCGATCATTGACCTGGTTGCGTACCTCTTTCGGTATGTCCCCCACACCCGGCAGCTTGTCCAACAATCCGCTTAAACCGCCCATGCCCATCATTTGTTGCAACTGGTCCCGGAAATCCTCG
>JBAYTM010000039.1:0-9826 GCA_041675685.1 Thiohalobacteraceae bacterium | reverse complement strand
GTCCACAGCGCGATTCGCCGGACGTGCTCGCGCGCTATGCTCGCCCGTTCGTGCGCGACGGGGAGGCTTGGCGTTTTCTCTATGAAACGCCCGAGCGCCTCCAACCCGTACTCGCCGCGTACGACGAATGGACCCGGCCGCTTGCGGATGGCGAACTGGACCACCCGGCGCGTCTGTACCTGATCGATGCCCAGGGGCGCATCCGCGAGATCTACAGTCTGGCCTTCTTCGACGAGCACCAGGCATTCCGGGATATCGAGGCCTTGTTGGAGGAAGGCTAGCCTGGCGCGCGGATCGGCGTTCACGCCGGTTCACGGCTCGCCGATCCGTTCATCGCGCGCGCCCTGCTAAGGGACTGTCCAGCTGTCCTGCCCCTGAGCGAGCGGCGGAATGGTGTTCAGTGTCACGGTGCTGCCGTTCAACACCACCGAGTCGACGCTCGCGGTGAAAAACTTGGTCGCGCCGACTTTGGTTCCCCGCGCAAGATCGTAGAGTGCGGCCGCGGAGGAATTGGGCGTGCCGCCGCTGGCGGGCGTGACGAGCAGAAACAGGCTGTCGTCCTTGCTGAAGTAACCGTTGGTGAACACGCCGGCCGGGTTGTCTATCTGCCGGCCCAATGCGGATGCGCCGACGCCGGGATCGAAACCCAGATTCCACAGGCCCGTTCGGGGGGTGTTCTGCACGACGGGCGGCACCACGACGCCGATCCGACAACGGGGCGAAATGGCGAACCCGGCGGAGAAGACAAGCGTCTGCGGGTGGGTCTGGTTGAACGGCGGTCCGGAAAATTGCACGCCGGCACCGCCGCCGGTGGCGACGACGGTGGCCGTGACTGCACCGCAAGGCGGGGCCGTGGTGGTTCGCAGCGTTACTTCGTCGAAGTCTCCTCCCACCCGGTGCACGGCAAGATTGAACGTGGCGGATCGTGAGGGCACGCCTGCCGTCTGCGGCGTCGCGCGTACGCGCAACGCGGGCGGGGCGACTGCGGTGCCCGCCAGCACGGTTGCTAAGTTCAAACTGCCCGTTGCGGTGCCATTGGCAGGCACGTTGATCGTGACCGGCGCCGCGGTGACGCCGAACGGCGGGCTATCCAAACTCACATCGACCGCGCCCGTGAAGCCGTTCCGGCTTTCGAGTTCGATCGGCACGCTGACCGCGTTGCCCCACACCGTGCTGAGGCTCGTGTTCGGCAGGTTCAGATCGATGCGCGGACCGGTCGGCGGCGGTGGGGGCGGCGGTGTCGCCACACCCTGCAGGCGGAAGGTCCGGTCGTGCCCGGTCGAATCGAACAGCTGGCTGGAGGCCATGTCCGCCCGGACGCGCAGACGGCGTTCCTGAATGCAGCCGGTGAGCAGCAGGCTGCAAGGCGTCTGCGGCACCATGATCGTCGCCGTGGACTGGCCGCCGGGCGCGGGCTGAGAGAATTCGGCCGTCACGTCGATGTCGCCTGGTGCGCTGCCGCCCAGGCTGAGTGGCGGGTCGAGGGTTGCATGGAAAGTCGTTACGTCGGCGCGCGGATGAAACTCCACTGTGAACGAAACCGGATTGGTCTGCAGCGACGGCGGGTCGCTCCGTGGCGGCGTCAGAACCGATACGGAACGCGCGCAGCCGGTGAGGACCAACACGCAGGCAACCGCCGAAAGGATGGTCGATCGGAACAGTTTCATACGGTCACCTCCCTGGCCAATATGCTCAATCCCTTTTTCTCGATACCGGGATTATCTCTCCGACAGCGCTTCCGAGTCTGCCGACGAAGTCATCCATCGATCTACGGCGATTCACATGGCGCAATAAGAACAGGCTTACAGGGCGTGCGCGCCGTTCTGGGTTACGAAGTAAAAAATGATGCATGGCCGAGCAGCTCGTCTATGGTGCGGGCGCGAACTGCCCGCGATGTGCGATCGGATTTTGGTTTACCTTGTCGTATCTCCGCACGTCGCGAGCGCTCGTTCAACCTGTGTACGGGCAGCGATTAAAGCAGATCCAACGCGGTGCACGAATTGACAGCCGGTTTGGAGTGGCTACGCTCGATCATGAAGGTAGGTCATTCAACAAATCCAACGGCCGCCACCATCTTCGAATCGCAATTTTCGCTCTACCGTTTTGGTCGTGTAGCGCACTGGACGGATCGCCCGACGGACCTGTGGCGCGATCGAACCCTCAAGGGAGGTTATCAGCGTGGCTCAGCGCAGACCTTTCCGCTTCGTCACATTGCGGGGACCGGAAGTCCTGGGTGGACAAAGCACGCCCCGGGCGAGTTTCGATGACGGCGCCGTTCCGGGCACACCGGACGACCGGGGTGTGATCGCCGAAATACGCCGGCTGATCGACCAGGGCGAACCCGTCGATGAAGCGCGCCGGCGCATCGCCTTGCAGTTCATGGAGTCGAGCGATTACGTCTTCCGAAATCCGCTCTGGAAGCCCTTTCTCGGCGTACAGAGCACGATCCAGACGTTGATCGCCGAGCTCCGGCAGACCAGTCGTGGCAGCGAGTTCGCGGAGCGGTTGGACGAACGCCTGCGGCAAGTGTTCGGTTCGGATTTTTCGCTCGATGCGTTTCTGGACAGCGCCGACTTCGAGGCGATGCACGCCGCGCTCTGGCGCAGCTATTACACCAATCTCATTCTCGACACCCAGCGTGCCTTCGACCGTCCGGCCCTGGTGTTCTGGATACGGTTGTTCCATCTTCTGAAGCGCATCAAAGGCAATGGTGCGGTCGCCGACCTCGTCGCGCGGTTCCATGTCATCCGGCCCGTGATCCCGCTTCTGGTGGCCGGTCAGGCGCCGAGGCGCGCAGCCCTGGCCGATACCGCTGCCGCAACCGACGCGACCGCCGCGGCGAACGCGGCAAGCGTCGCGGATGCGCGGCAGACGATCGACCGGTTACGCGCCATCAACCTGCGGCTGCAGCACCGCCTCGCCGAAAAGATCGCCACGCCGGCACGGCCCGAGTCGGCCCTGATCGGCGACACCGACGTCGAAACGCCCGCGCCGTCTGGCCGGGAAAGCGATCCCTGGCGGTTTTCGCGCGACGATCTGCCCGCGGGTGATCAGCAGTTGCTCGCGCAACAGGGCGTCATTCTCGAAGGGCAATCGATTCAATCCATCAGTGCGCGTATCGACGCAGCGATATCCCGACAACTCGACCGCCTGCGCGAGGCGTCCACCCAAACCCTGATCGTCAATGTCGGCGGCGTGCTGGTGCGGCGGAAGCGTCGCCGCGCAATAGCCGCTGCGCCCAGGGACGACTACGGACAGCAGGCGCCATGAAGCCGTACGTCGCACCGATCGGCATCGGCGACCTGAAGGTCGTCAAGATGAGGCTCATCGGCTTCGAGCCGGGCGAAATCGCCCATATCGAAAACGTCATGGCCTTCGAGACGCGCAGCCGCGAACACCGGCGCTTCCGCCGGGTCGAGGAGATCCTGACCGAAGAGGTCGAGCGCAGCGAGGAGAACCTGCATGAAATGGAATCGACCGAGCGTTTCCAGATAGAACAACAGTCCCAGGAGGTGATCCGCTCCGAGACCAAGTTCGAAGCGGGCGCCGAGGTCTCCGCCGGCTTCGGGCCCGTGCAGATCGGTGCCTATGCACGGTTCTCGACCAGCCAGTCGAAGGAGCAGACCAACGCGTACGCGACCAATTACGCGAAGGAGGTCATGGAGCGTTCGCTGAACCGCATCATCGAGCGGGTACGCAGCGAACGCGTTACCAAGACGCTGGAGGAGTTCGAGGAAATCAACAAACATGGTTTCGAGAACACCGAGGCCGAGCATCAGTCGGGTATCTACTTCTGGGTCAACAAATACTTCCTGGCCAAGGTGGTCGACTACGGCAAGCGGCTATGGTACGAGTTCATCGTGCCGCAGCCCGCCGCCTTCTATATCTTTGCGCAGCAGAATCATCTGGAAAACCACGTCATGCCGGACGAGCCGGAAATCCCGGTCAATCCCGACAACACCAACCAGACGCTCGAACCCGGCCACATCACACGGGACAACTATCGCGCCCTGACCCGCGAACACGGCGCGGACGGCATCAAGGCGCCGCCGCGCGAATACATCACCCTGGTCAAGACCATCGCACGCGACGTCGACGCCGACCGCGACTTCGCCATCGTCGACAACGATCTGGAGATCCCAGACGGGTATGTGCTCTACGATTTGAAACCGCGGGTGATGAATACTCACCGTCAAAGCGGTTACTACATCGCCACCTTCGCGGGCCGTAAATGGCTGTCGCGCGACGATGACGACGGTGTCGCCGACGGCGGGGTCGAGCCGGTGGATGCGAGCGGCGTAGTTCCGATCGCCGTACGCGGACACGGCATCCACGCCTTCGTCGTCGTCACCGAGATCGTGTGTCAGTTGACGGCCGAGGCGTTCGCGGCCTGGCAGCTCGAAACCTTTCGCGCGGTCATGAACGCTTATCACAAGGAACGGCAGGACTATGAGGAAAAGCTGGCCGCGGCGCAGATCGAACAGGGCGTGAAGATCAGCGGCAAGAACCCGCAGATCAACCGTGAGATCATGATCGAGGAGCTTCAGAAGGCCTGCATCACGCTTTGGACCGGTTATCAGTTCGACGGTGTGCCCATGACCTCGCATGATCCGGATGCCGGTATCCCGGCGAACTATCCGCGCATCCATATCGAAAACACCCTGGAACTGACGCCGGAGATCACCTTTCTGCACCAGGCCTTCGACTGGTTCAATATCAGCTTCGAGTTCTACCCGTACATCTGGGCGGCACGCAAGAACTGGCTGGATATCTTCCCGCTGGAGGACAAGGATCCCTTGTTCAACGATTTTCTGCGCGCCGGTGCGGCACGGGTTCTGGTGCCGGTACACCTCGAAGCGACCGAGACGGTGCTCTATTACCAGTTGACCGGCAAGCTGCAATTGGACGGCGAGATTCCGCTGTTCGAGACGCCGGACCCCGGGGAGACCTTCACCGCGAACACCTTTGGCGGCGAAGGCGATCCGGAAACCGAGCTCGAACTCTACAACGCCTATATCGACGAGCTGCGGGCGGAGGGCATGACCAACAATATCGACAAAGACGTCGAGATCAGCCCCGACGATCCCGATACCTGGGTCATCGAAGAACCGACCTCGTTGGTCTGGCTGCAACCGGGCAGCGAACTGCCGCCGATCGAGGAGTCCTGAGCGTGGCCAGGATCGAAACCTTCCAGGCGCCCGGCGGCACGGTCAATATTGAAGTGCCCGACGAGGACGGACCCAGCGGCGCAAAGGATCTGACCGAGATCGGGCGCGTTGTCGCAACCATGGTCGAGGCCTTGGGTACGGAACTGAACAATCTTTCGGAGGACAAGATTCCGGGAGAAATACTGATCTCCTTCGGCGTGGTCGCGCTCGGACGCGGGTCCGCCGCGATCAGCCTGAACGAAGACAGCGCCAACTTCCGGGTCAGGTTCAAGTGGAGCGGCGAGGCCCCGCTGGAAGATTTTGGTTGAAGGCCTGATTAGCACTTGCATCCATGAATTCGTCACTGCCAGCCGCCGGCCGCTACCGTTTCGACGTTACACAATTCTTTCGCACGACGTTCGACGTGGACGAGAAGAAGCGGACCTTCTACCTGAAGATCCTCTACGAATTTTTCGGCAGCAAAAAGGAGATCAGCCTGCAATGCGTGGAGAGATTCCCCGAGTACCGGACGCGCCTGCCGTTTGCCTTCGATATCGACGAGATGCGGGTGGAGAACCGCTATCAGTTGACCCACGCGGGCGCGCCGGTCAGCTTCCTGTTCGATACCTATGCCGTGATCCGGATCGTCGCCGGGCCGGGCGTCACCATCCTTAAAACCGGGTTCAGCTCGAAAGAGAACCCCAGCGCCTACCAGCCGAAGGTCGAAATATTCCGGGTGCAGGATCCCGCCCTGGTGCCATTGCAAGGCTACAAGATCAATCCCGCCAACTATGCCGGTATGGACTTTCTCCCCGAGGACTATTGGGAGCTGTTCAAGCGCAGCACGTTCGTTCCATTGCCGGGCTATTCGTCGCCGTCGAAGGCCGGATCCCAGCCGATTCAGGTGTCTCCCCAGCCCGTCGTCATCGCCAGCGCGCAAAAGACAGTCTTCGTCCAGAGCGACAGCTTTTTCTATCTCGACCTCAAGATTCAGCCGCCCATCGTCATGGCGCGGCCCGACGGGCTGTATATCATCGACGTCACCACCGACTCGCATATCCTTATCAAGGCGCCTTCGACCGGCGGAAAAAGCGATCGCGCGCGCTTCGCCTATTCGATCGAGTACGACGGCCACAATCCGACCATCATCCATATCCGCAAGACGCGCTCGGTCGCCATCAGCTTTCTGACCTTCTATCGGGAGGAGATCGCCGATGGCGACCGGTTTCCTCTCAACGCCTTTCCGCTCGGGGAACACCGGCCGGCGGAGGATCTCTACGAGGTGATCGCCGAAAAACTCGAAGTGCGGTTGTCCGACGGTTGGAACATTCACGCTCTGCCTTATCAGGGCGAGATATTCGCCGTCGACAGTCGCGACGAGATCAAACCGGCCGTGCCGCTGTTGGAGCATGAGAAGCGCCAGCGCGCCTATCTTCAGACCTTTATCGATGTCGGGGCCGGCTTTATCCCCTACGTTGGCGACGCGGTCGACGTGGCGGAATTTCTTTCAGGTCATGACAAGTGGGGAAGCGAACTCACCACGCTGGAGCGCGCGATCACCGGCGTCGGGCTGCTGATCCCCTTCGTGGGTGCCGGCGCGCTGCGCAGCCTCGCCAAAGCGCCATGAACGGTTCAGATCGCCGATAAAAGCGCGCTGCGGTCCACGGCTATGGCCATAATCAAACCCAAGCAGATCGACGAACTGGCCCACCTCGTACCTGGTACGGCCGAGACTATGGTGAAGCAGGTGGAGGCGCTATCGAAGGGCGAGCAGGCGGTATTCACCAAAGCGCTTGCGCACCTTGCCGAAGGCAGGCGCATCCCCCTCGGTCTCCTCGACGATGTGCTGCCGCTGATTGAAAAACTCAACATTAAATACCATGTCGCGTGGGACGAGCTGTTCGATTCGATATCGGGAAACTTCAGACATCGAAAACTGCAGGAGCAATACCGCGCCTATCTCGATAAATACAATAAGACCGAGGCGCAGGTGACGCCGGAGCAATGGGCGCGGCGTACGCGCGGCGGGCCGGCGAAATTACTTCGTCTCCTGATGGGCGACAACTTCGCACGGCTCATCGGCAAGAGTTCGGGTGGCGCCAAGCTGTTCGTGAAGCTCGCAAACATTGTGCGGCCCGCCTCTCTGGACGACGTAAAGCTCGATCTCTTTTTGAACGTTCTGCGGCTCAACCCACGGTTGCTGACCCGGAAGCTCACGAAATATTTCGCCGGCCCGGAATATTCAGGCTCGCTGGTCAACATTCACCATATGAACAATGCCAAGGGTAACATCGGCGAGATCTTCGCGCTGGCGGAACAACGCGCCATCCTTCGGGAACAGATCGACGCACATGCGGTATTGCCTTTCGCCAAGAAGATCGACCTGGTCACCGGGATACGGATTCAAGGGCTGGAGTTTTCCGACAACATCATCGGCTTTGTCGACCGGGCGGGAAACCTCAACGTCCTCGGTATCGTCGAGGTGAAGAACTTCGCGGATGCCAGGATGGGCCTGGAAAAGGCGAAGACTCAGTTCTTCGAATGGCTCGAAGGCAACATCGAGGAAGGTGTCGCCCTGACGGCGACCTACAGAGGGAAGCAACGCAAATTCATTTATGACCCGAACCTCGCCGCAGGCAAGATCAAGGGACTGTTCAGCAGCAAAAAATATATCCTTTACGTCGATGCAAAGACCCGGGGCAGCCTGCATCGTTATGCCGTCGGCTACAGCGGAAGTTCACCCATGGGATTGAATTTCGACACCCGGATGCACGGGGCCAGGCCCATCAACTTCGATAACGGCAAGCGGACCGTCGGCCAAGTGCAAGTAAGGCCTGTGGAGGGCGTGACCAGCGCGGAGCTGGACTATCTGGCGGCGCTTCTGATCCAGTCGAAAGGCCAATTTTGATGTCCGTGATACGGCATTGCTGTGGTGGAGAGGCGCAGGCGTGGAGAGCAGGTACGTGGACATCCTCGTGAACATCGATGTCGATGATCTCGACAAGGCCGTCCAGTTCTACGGGGCCAGTTTTGGCCTGCGCGTCGGCCGGCGCTTCAATGCATCGGCGGTGGAAATGCTCGGCGGTCCGGTGCCCATCTATCTGCTGCTGCGGGATCGGGACACCCCGGCATCGGAAACGACGTCGCAACGACGGAACTATGCGCGCCATTGGACGCCGGTCCATCTGGACTTTGTCGTCGAGGATATAGGGCGCGCCGCCGAAACCGCGCTCGGCGCGGGTGCGCGGATGGAAGGCGAGATCGCGACCTACCCCTGGGGCAGGTTGGCGCTCCTGGCGGATCCCTTCGGCCACGGCTTTTGCTTCGTGCAGTTCCTTGGTCGCGGCTACGACGAGGTGCCGGATTGATGTCGAATTCAGGGTTCCTGGCCGCCGATCGCACCTGCGCGGCGGACCGGTCAGGGCGGTGATCGGTGGGGAAATCGGCCGCCGCGATCCGCATCGACCACGCTCTTCGCTATAATGCGTCGACCAGCGCGCTGGCATTCCACGCCCGCCGACCAGAGAAACAGGAAGAATCGTGAGCAGTTTACCTCCTTGTCCGAAGTGCAATTCCGAATACAGCTACCAGGACGGCAATCTGTACGTTTGCCCCGAATGCGCCCATGAATGGAGCCCGGACGCGGCCCCCGAAGTCGTCGAGGCCGGGCTGGTCGTCCGCGATGCCCACGGCAACGTTCTGCAGGACGGTGACGCGGTGACGGTGATCAAGGACCTCAAGGTCAAAGGATCGTCCTCGGTGATCAAGGTGGGCACCAAGGTCAAGATCCTCCGGCTGGTCGAGGGGGATCACAATATCGACTGCCGGGTCGAGGGCATCGGCGCCATGCAGTTGAAGTCCGAGTTCGTCAAGAAGGCGTAATGGACCGCCGTGCATGCCCGCGCCGCGCCAGGCGAGACGCGGATGCGGAGAGTCTTCGATGAGCGAGAAAGCGCAATTCGTTCTGTTGGCGCAGTACAACGCACTGATGAACCGGCGGCTCCTTGCGGCTGCCGGCCGGCTTTCGGATGCTTCGCTCGGAGCGGACAGAGGCGCGTTCTTCAAGTCCGTCATCGGCACGCTCAATCACATCATGGTCGGCGACCTCTTGTGGCTGAATCGCTTTGCGACGCATCCGAACGCCTATCCCGCGTTGGCGCCCCTGGCGGAGATCGCCAAGCCGACGCAGCTGGACGAGATTCTGCATGCCGACCTGGATGCGTTCGAGCAAAGTCGCTATGCGCTGGACGACCTCATAATCCGATGGTGCGACCAGTTGCAAGCGCGTGACCTCGACGATCCGCTGCGCTATACCAATTACAAGGGCGAGTCGCATGTCAAGCGACTCGGCGATCTGATCCTGCACATGTTCCTGCATCAGGTGCACCATCGCGGCCAGGCGACGACGCTGCTGTCGCAGGCAGGCGTCGACTTCGGGGATACGGATCTGCCCGAAATCCTGCCGGAGCTCGAGAACGTCTGACGGCGAGCCCTGAACCGTCCGGCAAAATTGTCGGACGTGGCGGCCAAGGACGGGTGTTGGAACGAGTCGTCATTGGACACTGAACGATACAATGGGATACGGTGCTTCAGTCATGAACCAGCAGATCACCGGCTTCCATAAAGACGACGAGCGCCACTGGGTTGCGGAACTCGCCTGCGGTCACGATCAGCACGTT
>JBAYTM010000038.1:0-9877 GCA_041675685.1 Thiohalobacteraceae bacterium | reverse complement strand
CCGGCGGTGTCGTTGATCAGCTTGAGGTGGTCGAGATCGATCAGCATCAGGGCGCCCGCGCGCTTGCGCGACTGGGCATGACGGATTTCGTGCGCCAAATCGATCAGGAAGCGGCGTCGGTTGGACAGGCCGGTCAACTGGTCCTGATTGGCCAGCACGACCAGACGCTCCCGTCCTGCTTCGACTTTGAGACGTCGCGGGTGGTCCCCCGATAACCCTGTATACCCGCTTCCGTGTCGATCGGCATACCGTTCAACCGCAGGTAACGGCGGGCGCCGTCTGCAAGCGTGATGGTGCATTCGACCTCTTTGAAGGGATAACACTTGCCGCTGCCGCAGCCCAGACGCCCGGCGAGGTCGCCGAGATCGTCGCGCGGAAAGATCTCCGCCAGACGCCGGCCGATGAAGGTCTCTGGCGTCATTTCCAGGCTGGTCGTCACGCCCGGCGAGACATAGACGAAGCGACCCTCGTGATCGGTTTCCCACAGCCAGTCCGAAGAGCTTTCGGCAAAGTCATGGAAGCGCTGCCGGTTGTGTTCCAGCTCCATCCGGGAGGCGCTCAGATCGGCGAGCATACTGTTGAAGGAGTGCGCCAACTGGCCGAGTTCGTCACTGCGGCGAATATGCACCTGGTAGTTCAGGTCGCCGGCCGCGATGTGCCGCGTGGCCTCGGCAAGCGCCATGATCGGGCGCGTCAGCGCCATGCGGCTCAACGCGATGCCGACCAGCAGGGCGCTCAACAGGATCAGCGCAGAGATCAGCAGCCCGCTGTGCCCAAGCTGACGATAAGGCGCCCAATAGCTGTCGCCGGAATGCGCGAGCAGCAGGTGCGCGACCGGCGTGACCGCATCGGCGCCCAGCACCTGATAGACGTGACCTATATATTGGTCGGCACCGACGCCGAAGCGGATCGGGCTGCGATCTCCTTCCGGGTACTCCAGCCGCTGCAGATCCAATTCCGCCGGGAGCGTGCTGCCGAGCACCACGTTCGCGGAAAACAGAGCGACTTCTGCGCGTACCAGCTGTTTGAGTTGCTCGACCGCGCTTGGGCCCACGGCTTCACCAGCGATCAACACACCAATGGCCCCGCCCAACGGGTTTTCGATGGGAATCGCCGTGAGCCGCAAGAACGTGTCGAATATGAGTGCGTTGCCGTAGGCGACCGGCGCACCTCCAGCGACCTGTTGCAACAGTTGCTGTAGCGACGCCGACGCCAGGACCTGCGGCGAGGTGAAATGCGGTTTACTGCCTTCCGCGACGGATTCCCCGGTGCCGCCGCCGAGGTAGACGGCCACCAAGTCGATGCCCGGGCGCGGATACAGATCCTCCAACATGCCACGCACCGTATCGGCATCGCCGGTCAACGCGGCCGCCAGCAGGCTGGGTTCCCGGCTCATGCCGCGCGCGGTGGTGACCATGCGCTCGAAGAGATGTCGCTGCGCCTCGGCAAAGACCCGTTGCGCGCGTGCGAGATCGCGATCGATCTCGGCGTGCACGTGGGTGCGGATCAGGTAGTAACCCGAAAGCGACACGCCTGTCAGCACCAGCAGCACCAGGATCAGCACGAACAGCGCGTTTTTCTGACCGATATTCATCCGCTATCGCCCCGGCTGACTGGGAAACAGACGTTCGACCGCGAGGCTGTGCGGCGCCCCCGCGCCGCCCGCGCCCGGACGGAAACCCTTGATGGTCAGCTGTACCTGGACCGGCGGCGGAGCGGTCAGCGCGCGCACCTCGAGGGTGCGCGTCTCGGCACCCAAGGCGGCTACCCGCAGCAGCCAGTTGCCCGGTGCAAGACCGGTGAACTCGAACTTTTCCCCGGCCCGGATGTTTTGCACCAGCGGCGTATCCAGCACATCGATGCGCGCGTAGCTCTTGGCGTGGATGCGGCAGAACCAGTGCAGGTCAGTGCTTTCGCTTAAGGTCAGAGAGCTTTGTGCGGCGGCGCCGGCGCCCGCGCGGTCCAGGCGCACTTCGATCGGCTGCATCCGGGAATGGGCGAACAGCACGTGATAGCTGTCGTCCTGATTACGGAATCGAACCCGATCGCCCCGACTGATCGCCGTATAAAGCGGCTCGATTCGACCGCTATCCAACAAGATATCGCGCACCCTGGCGGGGCCCCAGGGCAGCGATTGACCCTCCGCGGGGAGCAGCGCCACACTGACGGTAGCCGTGCTCTCGGACACAGTGCCGTCCGCACCGAACAGCTCGCCGTGCCGAACCGACACCGTCCCACGCACCTCGGCCGCAAGCGCCGGCAAGCTGAACAGGCTCAAGCTCAGTGCGTATAGGACGAAGCGGATTGTGTTATTTTGTTTGGCGTCGAGCATGTCCTTGGCACATGGCATAGGCCGCCGCGCGCAACAGAGGGCTCTGTTTTGGTGTGGCGCCAGGCCGGTCCTCGGATAGCTAGCGGCCGGCCCCGCCGGCTTTGAAGAACCTTGCCGATTCGCGCATCCATCGAGAGGCCGCCCGTGACTCCCGTCGACAGCTTGGAACAACTGCGCCAGCGCCTCGCCGAATTCGCCGCCGAACGCAACTGGGACCAGTTCCATTCGCCCAAGAATCTTTCCATGGCCTTGATCGCCGAGGCCGCCGAGCTGGTCGAGCACTTCCAGTGGCTCAGCCAATCCGCCAGCCAAGCGCTACCGCCCGCCAAGCTCGCCGAGGTCAGGCTGGAACTCGCCGACATCCTCATCTATCTCATCCGCCTGGGCGACAAGCTGGGTGTCGACCTCATCGCCGCCGCCCAGGACAAGATCGCGATCAACGAATCCCGGTATCCCGCGGACCGGGTGCGCGGTGACGCGCGCCGGGCAAGCGAATACGAGCCAGACTGAAGGCGTCATAATTCCGGCGCCCGGGCCGCTATAAGTCATTGCCCCATAAATGCTTCCGACCACGCCGCGCGCCTAAAGCCCGGGCCCGTGGCGTCGCTATGTAAAGCGTGACCGAGATCGCACCGCCGCCCGTTGGTGCGCCGGTCCCGCGCGTCGTAGGAGAGCTTTCTCATGGTGGACAATCTCAACCTCGATCAGGCCTTGGCACTGATCGACAACGCCCCCGATGGCGCCCTGTTGCTCGACGAGCAGGGCCGCGTCCTGGCGATCAATGGCACGCTGCGCCGTCTGCTCGGGGCCACCGCGACCGACCGGCTGCTCGGCCGGATACCCGGCGATCTCGCCGGCGACCCGCTACAGGCACTCCTGGTCGCGATCGACAACTTCGCCTTCATGGGTGCGGATCGGCATCCCCGCTACTTCGCGCCGCAGGACCTGCGGCTACCGCCCGGGACGGCGGCGGTGCGCACACGCCTGCTGCGCGACGTGACCGAGGCAGAACACCTGCGTGCGGAGAACGAACGCCTGCAGAGCGAATTGGCAGCGCAGTCCCTGTACGACGCCGTCACCGGCCTCCTCAACCGGCGCGGCCTGATGGTCGCCCTGGAACCCCAGGTCTCCCGCAGCAGGCGCTATAACAGCCCGTTGTCCCTGGTCGTCATGGATGTCTATGGCGTCGGCGCCGAATCGGAATTTCTGGTGCGCGTCAGTCAGATACTGAAAGATCAGCTGCGCTGGGCCGACATGGTCGGATGCAGTGAGGACCGCGAGTTCATTATGGTGCTGCCGGAGACGCGCCGCGACGACGCTCTCTCGTTGACGGAGAAGCTCACCGAACGTTTGGCGCGGGAGATGCCGGAAAGCACCGGGGCCTGGGCCGCCTACGGCGTGGTCGAATGGCAGAAGACAGACAACTCGGCCACCCTGCTACGCCGCGCCCAGGCGGCGCTCGCGCAGGCCCGTACCCGGCGGGACGTCGGCGCCGCCGTCGCGCTCTGAATACCGTCTGTGGTGCAAACACAGCGCCCGGGTTGGTGAAGCACTGCCACCGTCGCAGCGGGACAGCTTATGAAACCGGCCACCGATAACGTAGTCGCCATCGACGGCGTCGACCTGCGCGCGGTCAAACGCCGCTTCATGACGATCAACAACGATCGCCTCAAACGCGTTTATCAGAGCCTGCGCGACCGGCAGAAGGTCTTCTTCGATCTGCTGCCGTTGCTGTTTCACATCAATCACCCGATGTTGCCCGGCTATCTGTCCGCCAAGACGCCGGCCGGCCTCGCCGAATACACGCCCGGCAACCGCTGCATAGAGGCCGGGAGGCGTCTCGCGAAGAGCTTCAACTACCAACGCCGCGCGCAACGGCGTTTTGACATTCTCGCGCTCTATCTGATCGGGTCCAGCGGCACCATCGCCTATTCCGAGAGCAGCGACTTCGACATCTGGGTCTGCATCCGCCCCGATCTGACGGAGGAAGAACGACAGACCCTGTTGCGAAAAACCGAGGGCATCGAATCCTGGGCGGCGTCGCTCGGCCTCGAGGTGCATTTCTTTCTCATGAGCGACGAGGCGTTCCGGCGCGGACAGACCTCGGCGCTATCCCGGGAGAGCAGCGGCAGTGCGCAACACCATCTGTTGCTGGACGAGTTCTATCGCACCGGCCTGCTGGTCGCCGGCCGGTATCCGGTCTGGTGGCTGGTGCCGCCGGACTACGAGGCGCATTACGAGCAGTACGTACACGATTTGAAACACAAGCGCTTCATAGGCGCCAACGACACGGTGGACTTCGGCGGCGTGAAGGGCATGCCTCCGGGCGAATTTTTCGGCGCCGCGCTTTGGCAACTCTACAAAGCAGTCTCTTCGCCCTACAAGTCGGTGCTGAAGATTATGCTCATGGAGGCCTACGCGGCCGAGTATCCCGATACCCAGCTCCTAAGCCTGCGCTACAAGGCCACGGTCTGGTCTGGCGAGGGAAACCTCGACGAGCTCGATCCGTATGTGCAAATGTCCACCCGCGTCGAGGAATACCTGATCGCGCAGGGTGAGCGCGATCGCCTGGAGCTGGCGCGGCGCTGTTTCTATTTCAAGGTCAACGAACGCATGGGCCGGCCGGACCGCGCCGGCAGCATCACTTGGCGTCGCGAGGCGATGCGTGCCCTGGTGAACGAATGGGGTTGGTCGGACGCCCACCTGCTGATGCTGGACTCGCGCTGTTCCTGGAAGATCCATCGGGTACTGGAAGAACGCCAGACGCTGGTCGAGGCGCTTACGCAGAGCTATCGCGCGCTTTCCGATTTCGCCCGCAGTCAGGCCGACAGCCACGCCATCGACCCGGCCGAATTGAATCTGCTCGGGCGCCGCCTGTATGCCGCCTTCGAACGCAAGGCCGGCAAAATCGACATCATCAACCCGGGGATCTCGGAAGATCTCATCGAAGAGCGGCTGTCTTTGCACCAGATACGCGGTGTGGAAAGCGGCTGGGTGCTGTATCGCGGCGACGTGCGCATCGGTGAGACGCAAGGCGAGCGCGTGCTGAAACGCGCGCACAGCCTGATCGAGATCCTTGCGTGGTGCCACTACAACAGGCTGCTACACAGCTTCAGCAGCATGATCAGCCTGCATCCGGACGACTGCGACGTCAGCAATTGGGAACTCCGCTCGGTGATCGATTGCCTGCAACAACTCAACCCTGACGGCTGTCTGCAGGAGGCCGAGATGGACGAACTCGCGCAGCCGGCGCGCGTGCGCCGGGCGGCGATGTTCATCAACCTCGGTATCGACCCGATGTCCGGTCTGACGCGCGAGGGCATGCAGCTCGTGAGCAGCCGCACCGACGCATTCAGCTACGGCGGATGCTGGGAAAACCTCGCCTCGACCTTCGAACTGATCGTTATCACCACGTGGCAGGAAGTGCTGACGTTCCGTTATGCCGGCGAAACCGCGCTGTTGGATGCGCTCTGTGATTATCTGGCCTGGTCGCCCTTGTCCAGCGGGCATGCACCGGCGCCGGTGGCCGGCTTCAGTTTCTCGTCGACCCGCGGCGCGCCGATCGCGCACCGCGTGGAGACGCTGTTTCGCGAGGTCATCGATTGGTACTACCGGGGCGAGGGGCGCGAGCGCGGCCGCTATGTCTTGCAGGTCGGCCATCAGTATTTCGTGCTGCAGCCGGAAAACGATGTTCCGCGCTATCAGCGCTTCAGCGGTCTGCCGGCGCTGCTGACGCACCTCGGCGCAGCGCAAGAGGATTTCAGCGCGATCCGCACCGACGCGCAGACACTGGCCGAGACACCGCTGCCGGCGATCTTCGAACTCAATCGCGCCGGTTGTGTGCAGTTGTTTTACCAGATCAATGGCGATCAGGCCCAGGTCTACGTCCTGGACGAGCGCGGGTCGTTGTTCCATCAACAGATACTATTCCACGATAACCTGACACTGTTGACGCAGTTCCAGCGTTTCCTCGAAAAGGTCCAGCACCGTCGCGACTTCCTGGCGCGGGAGGCGGGCGCCAGCCTGGATGGCGGCGAGATCGAGTATTACCAGATCCTTCAGCGCCCCGGCGCGAAGGCGCGCCTCGAGCGTCAGAACATCAGCCCGTTCCGCCAGTCGCGCAACTATTTCGGGGTGCAGGTGATCGGCGACGTGCTGGAAGAGAAACGTACTGTGCTGACCATGTATTGCGACGAGCGCGAATTCTCAACACTGGAGTTCGGTGATCGCTTGTTCCAGGAGGTCGCCGGGTACGTGCTGAGCAAACGCGGGAGCGGCCAGACCTATCCCATATACATCACCGACATCGATTTAGCGCGCGGATTGCTCGGCGTGGACGCGAGCCAGGGTTTGCAGACGGTGCATTTTTTGAACTACAAGAAGCGCATCGAAGCGCGACTCAACCAGGCTCTCGAGAAGGCGTGACAAGGGTTACGTGGCGGAAGCGTTGCGCCCAAGAAACCGGTGCCTCGCGGCAAGCAGACCAGCTCGTGCCGACCGACCGGCGATCCGGTCCTGCTACTGGCCCAGCCTCACCCGCTCCAGAATCGCCCGCAGGTCCTGCTCCCAACGCGCGAACGTCGCGGCGAGCTCAGGCTTGGCGTAGGCATCGTTCAGATCCAGCGGGCTGGTGGTCGCCAGCAGCGTCTCATCGGCCTCGGCGAAGATCGCGACCTGTAGCGGCAGGTACGGGATCAACTCCGGATAGTTGACGCTGAGCCGACGGATCTCATCGGGCTTGCCGAAAAACACCACCCGGTACTTGTCGGTCTGATAACCGAATTCGGTCAGGCCGATATCGACGCGCTGCACGCGCGACAGCACATAGCCCTGGTCACTGATCGCCTGCTGCAGGTTCAGCATGGTCTCCTCGAACGGCGCCTTCGAGCGTACCATCAGCATGTCCGCCGCGCCGGCCATAGCGGTCGACCCGGCGAGCAGCAGCATCAGGAGACCGCGCAGGGTCCGCTTCATAGGGTCGCCTCCTCGAGTATCCCTTCGTACAGTCGGTACATCTCCTCACAGGCCTGCTCGAGCTCGGCATTGTTGAAGAGGTGACTCAAACGCTTGGGATTGATGCTCATGACCAGCACCCTGCCGTCCTGTTCGACCACGGTGACGCGGCAGGGCAGGAACAGGCCAACGCGCGGGTCAAGGGCCATCGCGTCGTAAAGAAATTTGAAGTTGCAGAAGTAGACGATGGTCTGCTTGGAATTCTGCTCTTCGGGCGGAAACAGCCCGTCTTCGAGCGCCTGATCGCGTATCAGCCGAAAGTTTTTTCCGACCGCGGCGCGCTTCACCGCCTCCACGGTTTCCTCCAGGCTGTAGGGCGATTCCATCATCAGCATGGCCGGTTCTTCCGCGGCCGGCGCGGCGCTTTCAGCCGCTTCCGTCTCGAAATTCCGCACATAGCTCACCAGGTCGTCGATATCCTGTTCGGACAAACCTTGCTCGAGGAACGAGACCATTGGCGTGCCTTCGCGACCCTGCATCAGCGTGTGCTTGATCATGCGATCGCTGGCGGCGGCGAGGAACCCGGGGTTGTTGAGCGCCGGCGCGATGATCGGCAGGTCGCGCGGTCGTGAAAAGGTCACGCCGGTGCCGTGTCCGCCCTGGCCGCGCTCGCCGTGGCAGCTCGCACAGTGCTGGGTGAACAGGGCCGCGCCCTTGCGCGGGTCGCCCGCGATCTTTCCGGCCTCGAATTGCGGGGCTTCGCCGTCCTGCCACCCGCGGATATGCTGAACGATGGCTTCGACCTCTTCGGCAGTCAGCCGCGGGAAGGCCGGCATCACGCGACCCGGGCGCCCGCGGCGGATCGTTTCCCGGAGGTACGCGTCATCGACGCTGGCCAGGAAGCTCGGTAAGGCCAGCGGCACACCGACGCCGCCGGTGCCGGCTTCACCGTGGCAGACGGTGCAGTTTTGATCATAGAGCCGCGCGCCGTCGGGCCCCGCCGATGCGATGCCGGCGGCGAGGGCGGTGAACAGCAACAGACCCGAAAAAACCTTTTTCACAACGGACCCCGAACAGACAGTGAAGCGATGCGTAAAGCGCTGATGCGCAGTATCCCAATGCGCGCTGCCGGCGTCGATGATATAGGTCAAACCAACCCGGTGCGGTCGGCGCACAGACGCCCCGTCAGCCACCGACGGATATCGGCGACTTCCTCCAAACATAAAGTGTGCGGCATGGGATAGGCATGGAACTCGAACGAACAGCCGAGCGCTGCCAGCCGGTCGCGCGCGCGCGCGGCGAGCGCGAATGGCACCACCGCATCCTCGCGACCATGCGCCATGAAGATCGGCGTCCGGCGATTGGCCTCCTGGAGTTCCGACCCGAGCGTCTCGGGAAGCACCAGATAGCCCGATAACGCCAGTATCCCGCCAAGCCTTTGTGGATGGGTCAGTCCGGTCTGCAGCGCAATCGCGGCGCCCTGGGAGAATCCCGCCAGCAGGATGCGTTGCGAGGCGATGCCACGATCGATCTCGGCATCGATCAAAGCCCCGACCGCGGCGACCGAGGCGCGCACGCCGTTTTCGTCGGCGTGCCGGTCGATATCCGCCCGCAGGATGTCGTACCAGGCCCGCATGCGTTGACCTTCGTTCACCGTGACCCGCCGGTAGGGCGCATGCGGCAGGACGAAGCGAACCCCACGCTCCACCAAACCCAATTCCGGCACCAGCGATTCGAAGTCGTGTCCGTCGGCGCCCAGGCCGTGCAGCCAGATAACGCAGGCGGTCGCCGGATCCGGTGGTTCTATGACGAGACTGTCGAGGGTATCGGCCATGCCGGTATCCTACCGGAGTCCCGCGATACCCGGCCAGTCGCGCCGCTTTGCGCCGGCGCGGCCTTTGCGCTAATGTCGCGCGCAATTTCCGACCGGTGATATGCGGATGGCCCGATTACGTCTCCCGTTTCTGCTCCTGCTCGGCCTGTTGGCCGCCGGTGCGTTGCTGAACGCCGGCTGTGGCAACAAGGGCGACCTCTATCTGCCCGATCGTGCCGAACGCGCGGGTTAAACGCGGTTTCGATCGCCGTGTCTTGTTGACTGGCGAGCTCCTGGCTTCAAGAACGTGACGCCGCGTCTCCATTGCGTGTCTCCGGCGCGGTCCGGACGCACATCATTAATGCTGAACCAGAGAGCCGGGTAACCCGATGGACCATTTCGAGTACCGCAATGGCCAGCTTTACGCCGAGTCCGTGTCGCTTGCCGACATCGCCGCGCGCTATGGCACGCCGACCTACGTCTATGCCCGCGCCACGCTGGAACGTCACTGGCACGCCTTCGACGCGGCGTTGGCCGGGCGTCCGCATTTGATCTGCTATGCGGTCAAGGCCAACTCCAATCTGGCGGTGCTCAATCTGTTCGCGCGCCTGGGTTCCGGCTTCGACATCGTCTCCGGCGGCGAGCTGGAGCGGGTACTGAAGGCCGGCGGCGACCCCGGGCGGATCGTGTTTTCCGGGGTCGGCAAGACCGCTGCGGAGATGCGCCGTGCGTTGGAGGTCGGCATCCGCTGCTTCAACGTCGAATCGGATTCGGAGTTG
>JBAYTM010000037.1:0-10166 GCA_041675685.1 Thiohalobacteraceae bacterium | reverse complement strand
GCCAAGACGCCAAGAATGATCGAGCAAAGACCAATAAAGATTTTTCATTGAATAGTCTTGGCGCCTTGGCGGTTGGAGATCTGGGTGTTCTTCGCGTCTCGGCAGTTCATGAAAACAACGCGGCAAACCGGCGCGCCGCCGCCTCGATATCGGGTTGGCCGAAGACGCCATGGATCACCGCGAGCATATCGGCGCCGGCGGCGATCAAGCGGCCGCCATTGTCGGGCGTGATGCCGCCGATGGCAACCAGCGGCAGCTCGAGAATGCGCCGCGCATGGAGCAACAGGTCCGGGCTTGCCGCGACCGCATACGGTTTGCTGTGCGAGGGAAAGAAACGACCGAAGGCGACATAGTCGGCGCCTTGTTCCGCTGCGGCCTGGGCGCGCGGCAACTCGTTGTAACAGGACAGCCCGATCACGGCGCGCGATCCCAGACGCTTGCGTGCCGCATGCAAATCGGGATCGGTTTTACCGAGGTGCACGCCGGATGCGCCGACCTCGGCCGCGAGTTCGATATCGTCGTTGACGATGAACAGTGCGCCCTGCGCCCTGCAGAGATCGAGCAGCGCGGCGGCTCGTTGCCGCCGGTCACCTGCCTCGGTCGTTTTATCGCGGTACTGGATCACCCGCGCGCCACCGCGCAACGCCGCCGCGACCGCGGGCGGCACCTCATCGCCCGGCGTGAGTCCAGCGTCGGTAATGGCGTAAAGGCCTTTCATACTTAGAAGTGGCAAGATGCAAGAGACAAGAGGCAAGTAAAAAACCCCTCACGTCTTTAACTTGTCTCTTGTCTCTTGCATCTTGACCCTATTCTTCCGCTTGAGCCCAGAACAACCGGTTCGGCAACGGCTGGCCCATGCCGACCCGGTAGGCGTGTTTCAAGGTCTCCCAGGTATAGGCCTGGGCCTCGTGCACGGCAGAAAAGGGTTCCAGCCCTTGCGCGAGCAGACCCGCGATGCTCGCGGCCAGCGTGCAGCCAGAGCCGTGAAAGCTGCCGATCAGGCGTTCCCAGGTGAAGGTTTCCAGCAGCCGATGATTGCCGTACAAGGTGTTGGTGACATGCGGTGTGTTCTCGTGCGTGCCGGTGATCAACACGAACTCGCAACCCTTCTCCAGCAGCGCCATGGCGCAGGCATCCAGGTTGTCCGCTTCGGGCGCGAGGATGCGCGCCTCCAGGCTGTTGGGCGTCAGCACGGTGGTATTGGGCAACAGCAGGGCCTCGAGCGCCTCGAGCACATCGTCGTCGGTCAGGCTGGCGCCGTTGCCGGATGAGAGCACCGGGTCCAGGATCACGGGGATGTTCGGATAATCCTGAAGCACGCCGTAGATCGCCTCGACCGCTTCGGTGCTGCCCAGCATACCGATCTTGATCGCCGCGACCGGCATGTCTTCGAGCACCGCGCGCGCCTGCTCCATGATCAAGCTGCCATCGAGCGGTGCGTAGCTCTTGACGTCTTGGGTGTCCTGCACGGTTATGGCGGTAATGACCGGCGCACAATGGCAGCCGTGACTGGCGAGGGCTTCGATATCGGCCTGAATACCGGCGCCGCCGCTGGGGTCGTGGCCGGACAACGCCAGGACCACCGGGATACTGCTGGCCGTGTCATTCATGGAGGGTTCCTGTGCGAACTGTGGCGGCCTGCCGGCCGTTGCGCCGGGGACAATTCTAGCATCGACGATTGTAGCAGCGGCGCCGCGGTATTGTGTCGGCGGCGACAAGGCTACAATAATCGGCGCAGCGGGGAGACCGACATGAACGAGGCAGTCTATAAGAGCTACATGTGCGTAATCTGCGGCTTCATCTACGACGAGGCCAAAGGGTTGCCCGAGGAAGGCTTTCCGCCGGGCACCCGCTGGGAGGACATCCCCTTCAATTGGGTATGTCCGGATTGCGGCGCCGGCAAAGACGAATTCGAAATGGTCCAGATATAGCGGCCCAGGCACGCGGGCGTACGAGGCGGCCGGTGCCGTGCGGTCACGGGTTCGGACCTCGGCGTCCAATTGATCTTTCCACCTCCACCAACGGATCGAGGCTTATGCAGCGAGTCATACATTCCAAGCGCCGTGCGAGCGGCTTCACCCTGATTGAAGTGATGGTCGTGGTTGTCATCCTCGGCATCCTGGCGGCGATCGTCGTGCCGCGCATCATGGACCGCCCGGACGAGGCGCGTATCACCAAGGCGCGTCAGGATATCCGCGCGCTTGAAGCGGCCCTGAACCTCTATCGGCTCGACAATTACGCCTATCCGAGCACCGACCAGGGCATCGAGGCGCTGGCGCAGAAGCCGGTGCCGGAACCGCCGCGCTGGAAGGAAGGCGGCTATATCGACCGTCTGCCGATGGATCCCTGGCAGCATCCCTACCAGTACCTGAACCCGGGCGCGCACGGTGCGATCGATATCTACTCCATGGGGCCTGACGGCCAGTCCGGCAGCGATGACGATATCGGCAACTGGAACATTCAGTAATCGCCCGCGCCGCATCCCGGCAGGATTCACCCTGCTGGAGATGCTGGTGGTGGTGGCGATCATCGGCATCGTGCTGACCTTCGCCGTGTTGGCGATCGGCGGCGACCGCCGCGCCGAAGAACTCGAACGCGAGTCGCGGCTGTTTGCCGAGTTGTTGCGCATGGCCGGCGAACAGGCCGTGTTGCGTGGCGAGGAATGGGCGGTTCAGCTCGATCCGGAAGGCTATCGCTTCCTGCTCTATACCGATGAGGGCTGGCGCACCCTGGAGGGCGACGAGCTGTTTCGCCCGCGCGAACTGGCCGAAGACACTTGGCTGCGCGTCGAACTCGAGGGGCGCGATCTCGATCTGGAAAAGACCCGCGACATCAAACCGACCTTGCTGCTGTTGTCGAGCGGCGAGACCAGCCCCTTTGTCGCCGAGTTCTCCGCGGATGACACCGAGCGACGCTTCCTGGTGCAGACCGACGACCGTCTGCAGATCGAGTGGCAGGACGGCGACCAGTGATCCGGGCGCAACGGCCTGACCGGGTTCGCGGTTTCACCCTGTTGGAGGTGTTGGTGGCGCTCGCCGTGCTGGCGTTGGCGCTGGCGGCGGCAATCCGTGCCAGCGGCGCCTATGCCGGTAACCAGGCCTATCTGCAGGAACGCACCTTGGCGCACTGGGTGGCGCGCAACGCGCTGACCGAACTGCAACTCGAAACGCAATGGCCCGGCACCGGCGAACGCAGCGACAGCGCCCGCATGGCCGATCTCGACTGGGAGTGGCGCGCGACCATTTCCGACACGCCGGACGAAGACCTGCGCCGCGTCGAAATCGACGTTTGGCTCGGCGAAAAGCCGGAGGGTCAGCCACTGGCCGGTTTGACCGGGTTTCTGGAGAGACGCTGATGCCAGCCCGTCGTCGCAGCTTTGGCGCCGGTTTCACGCTGATCGAATTGCTGGTCGCCATGGCCATTTTCGGTGTCCTGGCGCTGCTCGCATACGGCGGTCTGAGCGGCATGCTCAGTACCCGCGCTATGGTCGACGAGCGCGCCGAGGCGTTGCGCGAGCTGCAACTGGCCTATCGCACCCTCGAGCGCGACCTCGAACAGCTGGTGCCACGCGAGATCCGCGACGAGTTCGGTCAACCGCGCCCGGCGCTCATTGCCGGGAGCGAGATCGGCGCGGCACTGGAGCTGACCCGCGGCGGCTGGCGCAACCCCGCCGAGCAAGCCCGCAGCACCCTGCAGCGGGTCGCCTACGTCGTCGAGGACGAGATTCTGATGCGCGCGACCTGGCCGATCCTGGATCGCCCGCCGAACGCCGCCCCGCGACAGCAGGAGTTGCTCGCGGGCGTGACCGAGGCGCGAATGCGGTTTCTGGACCCGGCCAACGTCTGGCAGGAAATCTGGCCGCCGCCGGGCTTGGCGGTCACGGGCGCGCCCGTCGCCCTGCCGCCGCCGCGCGCGGCCGAGATGGTGCTGATCACCGAACGCTGGGGGGAGCTGCGATGGCTGTTTCTGCTGCCGGGTTGAGCATCAGGCAGCGCGGCGTGGCGCTGATCACGGCGCTGCTGGTGGTGGCGCTGGCCACCGTCGCCGCGGTGGCGATGGCGTCCCGGCAACAACTGGACGTCCGGCGCACCGCCAATCTGCTCGATGGCGATCAGGCCTACGCCTACGCGCAGGCGGTCGAAGGCTGGGCGCGGATGATTCTGAACCGCGACGACACCAAAGAGGTCGATGCCCTGGACGACGCCTGGGCGCAGCGCCTGCCGCCGATCAGCGTCACCGGTGGCCAGATCGACGGCTTCATCAGCGATCTGCAGGGGCGTTTCAATCTAAACAACATCGTGACCGCGGATGGCGAGATCAGTGAGGTCGATCTGCAGTATTTCCTCCGTCTGTTGCGCGCCTTGCAGATCGACGAGGGCTTGGTGCTGGCGGTGGTGGATTGGGTCGATCAGGACTTCGAGACCCGCTTCCCGGACGGTGCCGAGGACGACTACTATTTAGGCACCGATCTGCCCTACCGGGCGGCCAATCAACCCTTCCAAAGTATCAGCGAGCTACGTCTGGTCAAGGGCGTCGACGCGGACGTCTGGAACGCCCTGGCGCCCTATGTCAGCGCCTTGCCCGAGCGTACGTTACTGAACATCAACACCGCTGCGGCGCCCTTGCTGCAGGCATTGCATGAGGACCTTAGCCCGCAGATCGCAGAGCAGTTGGTGGAAACCCGGGGCGAGGCCGGCTACGACGACTTCAACACCTTTCTCCAACAGGACGTGTTCGCGGGTAAGGAGTTGGCCGTCAACATCGGCGTCGCCAGCCAGTATTTTCTGGTGCGCGCCGAGGTGACCATCGGAACGGCGCGCTCGCGTCTGTTCAGCATCGCTCAGCGCGGCAGCACCGGGACACGGATCCTCGCACGTACCCAGGGCACTTGGTAATGATTCGTGCCTCGCTCAGATCCGTCTCATCGAACCGACTGATCCGACGCGTGGACGCCTACCGCCGCCTAGCCAATGCGCAGGCATTGCGGTAAGGTCAGCCAACTTGCGAAACAAGCACCTTAAACATGCGTGAAACCCTCCTGATCCGCTTTGCCGAACCCGGGTTCGAAGGCGTCGATTTTGTCCGCCTCGATGAGGCGGGCAAGCCGGTCGCGCCCGGTCGCCATGGCAGCCTCACGGAGGCGGCGATGGAGGCGACGGGCCGGCGGGTGGTGGTCCTGGTGCCTGCCGCCGATCTGTTTTTGACTCGAGCCGTGGTGCCGACCGGCAGCCGACCGCGCGCGCGCAAGGCGGTTCCGTTCGCGGTCGAGGAGCAGGTCGCCGAGGACATCGAGACGCTGCACTTCGCCCTCGGGACCCGCGACGCCGACGGTCATTGGCCGGTGGCGGTGGTCGCCCAGGCGCGTATGGATACATGGCTCGCGCAATTGCATGAGGCCGGCATACTGCCCGATCGGTTCCTGCCGGAACCGGCTGTGCTGCCGCTGGCGCCGGGCGGCGCGAGTCTGCTGTTGGAGGAAGACCGTATTCTGCTGCGGGACCAGCCCTGGTCGGCGCAGTCGGCGACGCGCGATACCTTACCGGGGCTGCTCGAATTGCTCATGGCGCGCAACGAGACGGGCATCGACCTGCAGGTGTGGCATTGCGGCGGGGATCTGCCGGTGTGGATGGAGCCGGTTTCGGCGCGGATCGAGCCCTGTCCCCACGGTCCCCTGGGGGTGCTCGCCAGCGGCCTGGAGTCGGCCGACAATGCCATCGATCTATTGCAAGGCGCGTACAGCCGCAAGGAACAGTACGGGCGGTTGTGGCGGCCTTGGCGTGTCGCGGCGGCGCTATTGCTGGTCGGCGTGCTGCTTTCCGCGGTACAGCACGGCGTGAACTATGCGCGCCTCAAAACCGAATCGGCCGAGCTGACGGCGCAGATCGAGCAAGTCTACAGGGGTGTCTTTCCCGAAGGCCGGGTGGTGAATCCGCGCGTGCAGATGGAACAGCAGCTGAACATGCTGCGTCAGCAACAGGGCGCGGGCGGCAATGATTTTCTCAGTCTGGTCGCGCAGATGGGCGAGGTATTGACCGGTACCGCGGGCCTGGAACTCGGCGGTATCAATTTCCGGGACGGCCGCATGGACCTGGAGCTGACGGCGAACGACGTACAGACGCTGGACCGCCTGAAGCAGCAGCTGACCGAGCAGAGCGGTCTAAGCGTGGAGATCCAGTCGGCCACCACTGGCTCGGACCGCCGTGTACAGGGGCGCTTGCGCGTCCAGGGGGCGGCATCGTGAGGGAATGGTGGGACGGGATGGGTACCCGCGAACGCTTCATCCTCATCGCCGGGACCCTGGTGCTGGCGCCGCTGCTGCTGTGGGCCATCCTGTGGCGGCCGCTGGTGGGCGCCGTCGACGCGCTCGAGCAGGAGGTGGGCGTCCAGCGGGAGAATCTGCGCTGGATGCAGAACGCCGCGGGCGAATTGCAGCGTCTGCGCGGCGCCGGGGCGCAGGCCAGCGCCGGTCTGGGCGGCCGTTCGCTGCTGGCCGTGGTCGACCAGTCGGCCCGCACGGCCGGGCTGGGCGCCGGCTTGCAGCGCATCGAGCCGGATGGCAGCGATGCCGTGCGCGTGCGCCTGGAAGGTATCCCCTTTGACACCTTGGTCACCTGGCTGGATCAGTTGTCGCAACATGCAGGCGTGTTGGCCAGCCTGGTCAGCATCGAGCGCGGCACAGCGGGCCCGGGCCAGGTCAATGCCCGTCTGACGTTGTACGCCGCCTCGCCATGAGAGGCATGCCCCTACGCTGGGCGCTGCCCGCCGCCGCGCTGTTCGGCATCTTTCTGATCATGACGCTTCCGGCCCGCCATGCCCTGGGTTGGTTCGCCGGCGATGGGCTCGCCGTTCAGGGGATCGAAGGCACCACCTGGCATGGCCGCGTGCAGCGCCTTGCGGTCGGTCAGTCGGTAATGGGCCCGTTGGTCTGGCAACTGCGGCCGCTGAAACTCTTGACCGGGCGCGTCGAATACCAGCTGTTCGTGCAAAGCGGTAGCGGCGGCGGTGAACTGCTCGTCGGCCGGGGCCTGTTCGGCAGCGATTACGTCAAGGATGCGCAGTTCACCATGCCGGCCGCAGACTTGGCGCGTCAGTTGCAGCTGCGCCTGGCTGCCCTGGGCGGCGATTTCGTCGCCGATATCGAGCGGTTGGCGATCGACGACGACTGGATCGCTGCGTTGCAGGGCCAGGTGGTCTGGCAGGCCGCGCTGATTCTGCAACCCAGCCGCGTGAACCTCGGCAATCTGCAAATGGCGCTGAGCCTGCGCGACGGGCAGATCCTCGGCACCTTGAGCGACCAGGGCGGCCCGCTGGCGCTGAGCGGCGAATTTCTGGTCGGTCGCGATCGGCGTTATCAGCTCGATGCGCGCGTGAAGGCCCGCGACACGGCCGATCCGCAATTGCGCGACGCCTTGCCGATGCTTGGCGCGCCCGACGCACAGGGCCGCTATCCCTTGCAGTTGTCCGGAGCGCTTTAGCCCGCTGGTTTAAGAGCCTAACATTCGCTTTCCAATCCCACCGCCATTTACGCTGATCGAGTTGTCGCCATGTCCGTTCGCATTCCCATCAAGGCCGAAATCACCACAGAAAACAAATGCGGGTTCTGTACCAACTCGAAGTGCTGCACCTATATCACGCAGAAGATCCCGGGACCGCGCTCGCGCGACGACTTCGACCATCTCTTGTGGCAGCTCTCGCATGAGAACGTCCAGGTCTACAAAGACAACGACGGTTGGTTCCTGTTGGTCAACAACCGCTGCCGGCATTTGCAGGCCGATGGTCGTTGCGGCATCTATTTCACACGGCCACAGGTCTGTCGCGACCATACCAACGACTATTGCGAGTTCGACGCGCCGGCCGAAGACGGGTTCGATTTGTTTTTCGACGGTTACGAGAGTCTGCTGAAATACTGCAAGAAACGCTTCAAGAACTGGGGCGCGGTGTGAGTCGAATTTAAAGGCTTAAAGGCTTCCAACACGAAGGCGCGTAAGGCGCACTTAGGAAAACTATAACGAACGTTGAAAACCCGTTCTCCGTTTACGCGCGAAGAAACTCGCGGCTGACATTTTCCCTTAGTTGCCGGTTTACTTGTGCGCCTTACGCGCCTTCGTGTTGAAAGCCTTTGCGTTTTACGACCGGTCCGGAAAGATCTCGTCGAAGTGGCGAATGGCTGGAAACTCGTCGATGTCGCGCTGGGGGCCCTTCGAATCCGGTTGCCGTATGGACAGCAGGTGACGGACGCCATATTCACGGGCGGCGCGCAATACCGGCAGGCTGTCGTCGATGAACAGGCTGTGTTCCGGATGGAAGGGTTCGTGCTCGCGTAACCAGTTCCAGAAGCTGAGGTCTTCTTTCGGGCGGCCATGTTCATGCGCGCAGACGAGCGCATCGAAGTGTCCGCCGAGCTCGGTGCATTGCATTTTCAGTGCGAGCGCCTTCTGATGGGCGTTGGTGACCAGGACGATGCGTTTACCCGCGCCGCGCACGCGATCGAGAAAATCGAGTACGTGAGGATGCACCGCGATCAGGTGGTCGACTTCGCGCTTGAGCTCCGCGATATCGAGGCCGAGCTCACGGCTCCAGTAGTCGACGCAATACCATTCCATGCGGCCTTCCATGGAATGGAATCGCGGGAACAGGTGCTCCTTGGCCACCTCGACCTGCAAGCCATGACGTTCGGCGAAGCGCAGCGGTACGTGCTCGCGCCAGAAATGGTTATCGAAGTGGAGATCGAGCAGGGTGCCGTCCATATCCAGCAGGACGGTTTCGATGGCGTTCCAAGGTAACTGCATGGCGTCGGGGACAGGAGTTGCAGGGCGCTCAGGTTGCCAGTTTTGCGCGCCGGCAACAAGCGTATCCGGCGATTGGGACGCATGCGCCGGGGCGGTGTGTCGGGTTAGAATCCGCCAGTCACAACAATGGATCACCGGATGACGTCCAACCCGAAGATTCTCGGCGTAAAAACGGTGGCGACCAGCCGGTTGTTCCGCATCGAAGAGGTGGACCTGCGGTTCGCGAACGGTGTCGAGGCGACCTACGAACGCATTCATGGCCTAAGTTCCGGCGCGGTCCTGATCGTCGCGTTGAAAGATCCTGATACCTTCCTGCTGGTGCGCGAATACGCGGTCGGTGTCGAGCGCTATGAACTGGGTCTGCCGAAAGGCCGCATCGAGCCGGGGGAGGCGGTGTTGGCGACCGCGAACCGCGAACTGATGGAGGAGGTCGGTTTTGGCGCGCGCCGGCTCACGGCGCTTGGCGCGCTGAGCCAGTCGCCCGGTTACTTCGGTCATCTGACGCATATCGTGCTCGCCGAAGACCTCTATCCCGAGCGTTGCCGCGGCGACGAGCCGGAACCGGTCGAGGTCGTGCCCTGGCGGTTCGACGAGCTGTCGGGATTGATGGACCGAAGTGATTTTTCCGAGGCGCGCAGTATCGCTGCGCTGTACATGGTGCGGGAGAGGCTAAGCAATGAACGATAACGATAACTTCGACGCATGCGCATTGCTGGACGCGACCAAACAGATCGCTCTGGACGCCGGACGCCGCATCCTCGAAATCTATGGGACGGATTTCGCGGTCGAACACAAGGACGATAAGTCACCCCTGACCGCTGCCGATATGGCGTCCCACAAGGCCATAGTCGCAGGGTTGCAGCGACTGACGCCGGAGATCCCGATCCTGTCCGAGGAATCGGCGAACATCCCCTTTTCCGAGCGCAGCGGCTGGCAGCGCTACTGGCTCATCGATCCGTTGGATGGCACCCGCGAATTCATCAAACGCAACGGCGAATTCACCGTGAACATTGCATTGATCCATGCGGGACGCGCCGAACTCGGGATTGTGCATGTGCCGGTGAGCGGTATGACGTATTTCGCCTGTGCCGGCGGCGGGGCGTTCAAGCAACAGGCGGGTCAGGCAGCGGAGGCCGTCCATGTGCGCAAGCTGCCGAAGGGTCCGGTGATGGTGGCGGGCAGCCGCTCGCACAGCGGCGACTCCCTGTTGCGGTTCCTGGACAAGCTGGGACCGCACGAGCTGGTCAGCATGGGCAGCGCATTGAAGCTTTGTCTGGTCGCCGAAGGCGCGGCCGATATCTATCCGCGCCTGGGTCTGACCTCGGAATGGGACACCGCGGCCGCACAATGTGTGGTGGAGGCCGCCGGCGGCCAGGT
>JBAYTM010000036.1:0-10354 GCA_041675685.1 Thiohalobacteraceae bacterium | reverse complement strand
CCGACGTCGTCGGCGCCCTCGCGTCGTGGTGTCCACCGCAAAAAATCCGCGTCCGCCTGCAAATTCACGGCACCGGTAGAGGCTTACCACTTCACCCTTTGCGCCAACACCCACCCGCTCGATATTCGCGGGCAGTCCGTCGGCTACCGTAAGTTTTTCGATCAATTCATGCGCGAGCGTGTACAACGAAAGTGTCGAGTCGACCGCGACCACCAACACCCCCCGCGATTCGACGGCGCCGTGCAGCTCTTGGTAGGTCACCAGCGACGGCTGTTTCGCGGGTACAGACACACCGTACCAGTCGAGCAACCAAGCGCTACGAATGAAGCGACCGTCGAGCGCAAGACGCTCGGTGTGGTTGAGCGGTACGCCGGTCAATGCGAGCACTATGACGAGCGCGGCTACCGCGAGCCCGACAGCGATGCCAAACGTACAGCGACTTCAGCTTAAGGCGATGTTTTCTACGGTGGGACATGTGCGGTGGAGCCCCGCTGGTGCAACACTAGGGCGAGCCGGGCAAGTTTGGTCAGCACCCGCACCGACAAGGTGGCACCCGAGATACCATCGATTCGCCCATCCAGGGTACCTTCGGACGTCAGGCCGACCCGTTTGAACTGATCGGTAAAGAAGCTGTGGCGCACTTCCCAGCCACGGCTCTCGCGGAAGGCGAGGACACGCACCAGCTGGATCTTGTCCGCGGTCACGACGATGCTGTGGTGATCTGCTTTTCCTTGCCGATCTCTTCCAGAATCCACGCCGTGCGTTGTTCCTGCCGCCAATAACGTAGTCGCAGTTCGGTTGGCGGGTGGCCGAGGATGGCAGTCGCAGTGTCGCGCACCGGGCCGGTCAACCAGATAACTTCCGGCTCAGGTACGCTGCCCGCAAAGGTTTCGGCAAGGAAATCTTCGGACGATTGGTACGTGCCCGCCTTAACCGGGCCGATCCAGACCACCAAGGCCAGCAGTATCGTCCAGCGATGTCGCATAGCAACGTCTCTTGAATGCGTACGGGGTACGATTGTCCGTACCCCGTGCGTGGCTCTTGTGCCCGGCCGGCTGTCAGAACTGATAGCCGACGCCCAGATTGAAGCCGTCCCGGTTCTCGCGGTTGTCGTTGTCCTGATGCTGGTAGTCGGCCTTGATCACCACATCCGGATGCGGCCAGAAGTTGACGCCGACGTCCCATTGTTTGTTCTCGCTGGCACTGCCGGAACCTGCCGCATTGTCCCAGAGGTTATAACGCGTGAACACGCCCCACTGTTCATTGACTCTAAACGACGGCTCTATATACGAGCCGAACTGCTCGTCGGCGCCGCTGGCTGCGGGGCCGCTACCCTCGAGATCCCTCATGGCGTAGAGGGCGCGCAGGCCGAGCGGCCCTTTTGTTGAGCACAGTATGCAATTCGTACAGATTGGCGCTGCCGGCCGCCGCATCCAGGCCTTGCGTAACGTCGCTCTGATGCTGAACGCTGCCCCCGATCTCGACACCCCGCATGCCGGTCCATCTCACGCGCGCCGTATATGCAAGATCCGAGGCGAGGGCGTTACTGGTTTTCTGACGGCCGGAGCGCGGGCGGTACGTCGTGGCGGACGTCTGCAACCCTTCGTGCACGGCCAGGTCGTAACTGAAGCCGGCCCCGAGTTCACCGGAGAGTGCGGCGCCGCCCGCCCACCAGGTGGCCGGGGTGATATTCGTCTCGATCGGGTTGCGGTCTACGCCGTAGAAGGTGGGCGGTTCGTGTGTCTCGTTGATGATTCCAACAGGGATGAGGAATATGCCGCCCTTGGCGCGATGTTGATCGTTGATGTCATATTCGATGTAGGCCTGCTCCAGCTCGATCTCGCCGTCCTGTCCCTCTCCCGCAATTGAGTGCTCGAGCTCGAACTCGGAAAAGAACCGAAGGCGATCGTTGAACTCATGACCAAAAAACAGCACGAAGCGATGGAAATCCAGCCGATCCAGGTCCGACGCTCCGCCTTCGCCATCCAGTTAGCAGCGGGCCGATTGGTGCGTCCCGAGGCCTCGCGGGACGCCGCAGCGCGGCCAACGTCAATCAGAAGGGCTTGAGTACGGCGAGCAACACCACCGCTATCAGGATCAGTGCGGGAAACTCATTGAACCAGCGGTAGAACACGTGGCTGCGTCGGTTGCGATCGGCGCGGAACTCGCGCACCAGTCGCAGGCAGTACAGATGGTAGCCGACCAGCGACGCGACCAGGATGAGCTTGAGCGGCAGCCATGCAGTATTGAACAGGGTTTGCCACTGGTAGACGAACAATAGCCACAAACCGAATATACCGGCGAGGACGCCACCGACCGACATGATGGCGTACAGCTTGCGCTCCATGATCTTGAAGCGTTCGTTCCCCATGGAGTCGGTACAGTCCGCGTGGTACACGAACAGGCGCGGTAGATAAAACAGGCCGGCGAACCAGGTCACGACAAAGATGATGTGCCACGCCTTAACCCAGAGCATCTGGAAACCTTCGCTTGATTCGGCGCAACCGGAGCAGGCTACGCCGCCCGACCGCCGCAGGAATTCTAGCTACTTGAATAAGCCGTATGGACGCAGCGTCATGCGCCGAGCATGGCGCGGATCTGGTTGCGGACATCGGCCATTTCGAGTTCGCCGATCTTGTGCCGCACGATCTGCCCGTTGGGTGCGATCAAAAACGAGGTCGGGGTCAGCCGGACTTCACCGAAGGCCTGGGCCACGCTGCCATCGACGTCCAGGGCGATCTGGTAGGGTATCTGGCGCGCTTCGCGCATCGCCAGCACGTGGTTGGGCGGGTCGTAGCTCATGGCGACCGCAATCAGTTCAAAACCCTGCGGCGCGAATTCCTGGTACAGCTCGATCAGGTGCGGCATTTCCTTCACGCAGCCAGTGCAGGAGGTCGCCCAGAAGGTGACCAGCAGGGGTTTGCCGCGTAGCGACGCCAGTTCAATCTCTTCGCCGTCGATGGTGCGTACGCTGACCGGCGGCGCCTGTTTCATGCCCTCCGGCGAGAGCCATACATAACCGAAGAAGCCCACCAGGAGCAGGGCGAAAAGTCCGATTAGAATATCTTTGGTCTTCATGGTTGTTGCCGTTTGTCGTGTCCGATCTCGGCCGGCCGATCCTGGCCGGGCGTCGGGGACGGGAGGGGAAGTTCATCCTTGGGGCCGCCGAACAGTCGTGCGATGAACCGGAATAGCCGCCGGAGTGCCCGCCAGATCTTGGGCACGAGCCAGATCGCCATCGCGATGAACAACGCCAGGAGCGTCAGAAACAGTACGGGGTAATGCAGTGCCGCCCATAGGCCGGCGACCACCGCCAAGTCTTCCGCCACCGAGGCGGTCCAATTGGTAAAAGGCTCCGGCGACGCGTTGATCAATACCCGGGAACCGGCCTTGGTGATGTGACTGCCCGCGGCCAGGGTCCCGCCGAGCAGGCCGGCGGCGAGTTGCGCCGCCTGACTGACGTCGCCGACAGCGCCGGCGGCCAGCACCGCGCCGGCTGGGATGCGGATGAAGGTGTGGATGCTGTCCCATCCCGTATCGACGCCAGGGGCCTTGTCGGCGAAGAACTCGACGCAATACATGAACCCTGCCGCCGCAAGGACCAGCGGGTCGCTCAATACCAGCAGATCCGGCGGCAGCTCGATGTTACCCGTCATGCCCAGGTAACCAAGCATGAAGACGGCCGCGTAGAGGTTGATGCCACTCGCCCAGGCGACGCCCATGGTCAAGGCAATGGTATGAATTGGATCCACGTCAATCTTCCTCGGAGGGCGTCAGGCGGGTATCTGCCAGCGCGGGATGGTAGCCGCTCTAATGAGACCCCGGCAAACCGTGGCAGTTCAGCGCCGCCGCCGGGGTACCGATTTGGCCCCTGGGCCGGTGGCCTCTTACTATAAGCCTTTCGGATCTCTTCTTGGACTGGGACGGGACACATGATCAAGGTCGGTGTGGTGGGTGGTACGGGGTACACGGGCGTCGAGCTGCTGCGGTTGCTGGTCAACCATCCCGACGTCGAATTGCGGGTAATCACATCGCGTTCCGAGGCCGGTATGCCGGTGGCCGATATGTTCCCGAACCTGCGCGGCCGGCTAGGTCTGAAGTTCAGCGCACCGGACCCGGAGGCCCTGGCCGGTTGCGATCTGGTGTTCTTCGCGACACCCAACGGCACCGCCATGCAGAGCGTTCCGGACTTGCTTGCGGCCGGGGTCCGGGTCATCGACCTGGCCGCCGATTTCCGGCTTCGCGATCCGGCGGTGTGGGAGCAGTGGTACGGGATGCCGCACGCCTGCGCCGATGTGCTGGCGGACGCGGTGTACGGGCTGCCCGAGGTCAATCGCGACCGTATCCGCCAAGCGCGGATCGTCGCGAATCCCGGTTGTTATCCGACCGCCGTGCAGCTCGGTCTGTTGCCGCTGGTCGAGTCCGGTCTGGTCGACAACGGCACCTTGGTGGCGGACGTCAAATCCGGCGTCAGCGGCGCAGGCCGGAAGGCGGCGGTCGCCTCGCTGTTGTGCGAGGCCGGTGACAGCTTCAAGGCCTATGCCGTGCCAGGACACCGTCACCTGCCGGAAATCCGGCAAGGGCTCGAGGAGGCGGCCGGCCGAGCGATCGGTCTTACCTTCGTCCCCCATCTGGTGCCGATGATCCGCGGGATACATGCCACGCTGTATGCGCGGTTGTCTGGCGGGGCCGCCGACCTCCAGGGACTTTTCGAGCGGCGCTATGCAGACGAGCCCTTTGTCGATGTGATGCCGGCGGGCGCTCATCCGGAAACCCGCAGCGTGCGTGGCGCGAACCATTGCCGGATTGCGGTGCATCGCCCGCAGGGTGGCGACACGGTCGTCGTGCTGACGGTAATTGATAACCTGGTCAAGGGCGCAGCGGGGCAAGCGGTACAGAATATGAACCTGATGTTCGGATTTCCGGAGCAGTCCGCGTTGGATGCCGTCGCCCTGCTGCCCTGAACGCAGAAGCGATGGTGCAAATTTTGCTTGCCGTTTGCCGTGGACAGTAAACGTACCGAATTCCTCATTTTCCGTGTATGGAAGCTACGGTTGTTCCTTGGAGCCTTGGTCGTTGTCATGATCTCCGCGGGCTGGGCCCTGTATCAGCTCGGGACAATGCAGCGCAATCCGCCCGCGCGGGACGCGAAGGTCGTCGGGGCGCGGGTCGGTGACGCGGACGTGACGGGCCGACTCGCCGAACTGGAAGCCCGTAACGCGGAGTTGGAGCGGCAATTGGTCCTGGCCGAGCGCAGTCGGCAGATAGACGCAGAGGCCTATGCGGTATTCAACGCAGAGCGTTCCGGTTTGCATGACGAGCTTCTCGGATTGCGAGAGGAGTTGGCGTTTTACCGTGGAATTATGTCGCCCAATGCCGATAAGGTCGGGCTGCAGGCGCAGGATTTCGACGTCGAGGCCCAGGGAGGGGTCGGACGCTATCGGTTCAGTCTGGTCCTGACCCAGGCGGGCGGTAAAGAACAGGTGGCGCGCGGGGCCGTGCGACTGATTCTCGAAGGGCGCGAAAATGGCGTGGCGCGCCAGCTTGGGCTGGAGGAGCTGACCCAGGATGGAAGCGCGGAGATCGCTTACCGGTTCCGGTATTTCCAAACGGTGACCGGCGATTTGCAGCTGCCGGAGCAGTTCGTTCCGGAGCGCGTCGTGTTGAAGGCGGTCCCGGCGTCCGCGCCGCGCCTGCCGCTCGAGTGGACATTCGATTGGCCGAGTGAAGCTACTTCGTCGGCCGGGGAGGGCTGACGATGTTTGGACGAGGTAAAAAGACCGTGGCTGGTAAGATCGATACCCTGATAGGGCAACACACCGAGATTTCCGGCGATCTCTGTTTCAGTGGTGGTTTGCACATCGACGGGGCGGTCAAAGGCAACGTGATCGCCGGCGATCAGGACGCCGTGCTGATGCTGAGCGAACATGGGCGCATCGAGGGCGATGTGCGGGTGTCCAACGTGGTTCTCAACGGCGCCGTCACCGGCGACGTGCACGCCGCTGACCGTGTCGAACTCGCCGCCAAGGCGCGGGTCAAAGGCAATGTCTATTACAATCTCATCGAGATGGCCATTGGGGCCGAAGTCAACGGCAACCTGGTGCATCGTGGGGCCAACCACCGCGCTACAGCGAGCGAGGAGGGTCGCGGCCAAACGACGGGAAGCGCAGCGGTGGAGCTGATTCAGGGGAATTCTTGACTGGAATGGTCAAGAACTGGATAATGCTGCGCAAGCTCGTTAGAACATTTTTTGCGGAGAAGTGACATGACAGAGACTGCTACCAGTGTCGAAATGGAAAGCCCGCTCGTCTTTACCGAAGCCGCGGCCCTCAAGGTCAAAGGCCTCATCGAGGAGGAGGCGAATCCGAATCTGAAACTGCGCGTGTTCGTCTCCGGGGGCGGGTGTTCCGGCTTCCAGTATGGGTTTACCTTCGACGAGGCGCTCAACGAAGGCGACACCGCGGTAGAACAATGTGGCGTGACCTTACTGGTCGATCCGATGAGTTATCAGTATCTGGTCGGTGCAGAGATCGATTACAAGGAAGATCTCGAAGGCGCGCAGTTCGTGATTCGCAACCCGAACGCAACGACTACCTGCGGCTGCGGTTCGTCTTTCTCGGCTAGCTGATCGCCTGATTCGGCGACATTCAAATGCTCAGGGACGCTTCGGCGTCCCTTTTGCATTTCCGGGTTCGCTGTTCGCATAGCGGGCGCCTTTGCTATGCTACCGCGTCCGCAGCAGAGCAGCGGCCGAGCGGCCGCCGGCCATGAGGAATGAGAATGAACGAGTACCTGCCAGGCCTCGAAGGCGTACCGGCGACAAAATCAAACATTTCGGACCTCGACGGCAAGAAGGGAATTCTCACCTATCGTGGCTATCGCATCCGCGATCTGGCCGAACGCAGCAGTTTCGAAGAGGTGTCCCTGCTATTGCTCGATGGCCGTCTGCCAACCCGTGAGGCGTTGGCCGAATTCGATCGCCAAATTCGCAGTAACCGCCCGGTCAAATACAATATTCGCGAGATCATGAAGTATCTCCCGGCCACCGGTCACCCAATGGAGATGCTACAGGCCTCCGTGGCCTGTCTTGCGATGTTCTATCCGGTGGACGAGTGCCTCACCGGGATCGGCGTCTGCGAAGACCTCAATTACGTGCACAACATGTCGGTGAAAATCCTGGCGCGCATGGCGACGCTGGTAACCATGTGGCAGCACATCCGCACCGGATACGACCCCATCGCGCCGCGCAAGGACCTGTCCTATGCGGCGAATCTGCTTTACATGTTCACGGGCGAAGAGCCCGAGCCGCTGCTCACGCGGATCATGGACGCCTGTCTAATTCTGCACGCGGAGCACACCATCAATGCCTCGACGTTCGCTGCGCTGGTCGCTGGGTCGACCCTGGCCAGCCCGTATCTGGTGATCGCCGCCGCGGTTGGTACGCTTGCCGGTCCCCTGCACGGCGGGGCGAACCAGCGCGTGGTCGAGATGCTGAAGGAGATCGGTTCACCGGAGAACGTCAAACCCTGGCTCGATCGGAAACTCGCCAACAAAGAGAAGATCTGGGGCATGGGTCACCGCGAGTACAAGGTCAAAGACCCGCGCGCAACCATACTCCAGAGGCTGATGCTGGACCTCATGAAACACCGCGGCGGTCATATGAGCCCGATCTTCGAGACCGCACTTGCCCTCGAAGCGGCCTGCGAAGAGCGCTTGGCCGCCAAGGGTGTGTGGGCCAACGTCGATTTCTATTCCGGCATACTCTATTCCGAGATGGGGATCCCAGCCGATCAGTTCACGTCGATTTTTGCAATCGCCCGCTGTGCAGGATGGCTGGCGCACTGGCGCGAGCAGCTGAAGGACAACCGGATCTTTCGTCCGACGCAAATGTATACCGGCGAACAAGAGCGCGACTACGTTCCGATCGAACAGCGTCGCTGAAGGTGCGTGCGGCGCCGCGCGTCGGCGTGGCGCTCGGGTTGCGCATCATAATAAGAGTGCCGATCTGTCCTGAATGAAAAATTTTCGCCCCGCTCTTTTTGTCACCGGCTGGTTCCTGGCGGGCTTGGCGTTAATTATGTGGATCCCAACGATCTACATGCTGGTGCTCGGCGACGAAGAATGGCGCAAGTTTCTTCTTTCCAGCGTCATTACGCTGACCGCCGGTATCCTCTTGGCGGCCACCAACCGCCAGCGCGGGGGCTTCGCCCTGGTTCCGCGCCAAGTATTCGTTCTTACCACCCTGATCTGGTTGATGGCCTGCGTGTTCGCAGCGCTGCCCATGTTGCTGATCCAGCAGATGAGCTACGCCGACGCCCTGTTCGAGACGATGTCCGGTATAACCACGACCGGCTCTACGGTCCTCACCGGACTGGATCACGCATCGCGCGGATTTCTGCTGTGGCGATCGCTGCTGCAATGGATCGGCGGAATCGGCTTCATCGCAATGGGCGTGCTGATCCTGCCGTTTCTGCGCGTCGGTGGTATGCGGCTGTTCCACGCGGAATCGTCCGATCGCTCGGAGAAGGTGTTGCCGCGCTTCGAGTCGGTGTCCAAGGCGATCGTCTTCAGTTACCTGGCGTTGAGTCTCGCCTGCGCCGTTGCCTACTATTTCGCGGGCATGTCGGTCTTCGACGCCGTAAACCATGCGATGACCACGGTGGCCACGGGCGGATTCTCGACGTACGACGCCTCCATGGGCTACTTCAACGACACGCCATCGATACTTTGGATCGCAGTCGTGTTTATGATCCTGGGCGCGTTACCTTTCGTGCTCTACGTGCAGCTTCTGCGCGGCAGTCCCAGCGCCTTCTGGAAGGACCGCCAGGTCAGCGGCTTTCTGGGTATCGTGCTGTTCTTTGGGGTGCTGCTCGCGTTGGTGAATGGCCTCGTCCAAGGCCGCGATCCTGCATCCGCGCTGACGGCCAGTTTCTTCAACGTGGTATCTATCATTTCCACCACGGGCTTCGCCTCCGAGGATTACAGTCTTTGGGGCGAACAGGCGGTGATGGTTTTTTTCTACCTCGCATTTGTTGGTGGCTGTTCGGGGTCCACATCGGGTGGACTGAAAGTCTTCCGCTTGCAGGTGGCGTACAAGATGTTGCGCCGCCAGCTGGACCGCTTGGTGCATCCGCATGCCGTGTTCACCGAGCGCTATAACAACCGGGAAATCAGTGAGGATATCATTCGCTCACTCATCAGCTTCTCGTTCTTTTTCGCGCTGACCATTGCGCTGCTCGCACTCTCGCTGTCGTTCGTGGGGCTCGATTTCATGACCAGCATGACGGGCGCCATCACGGCGGTCTGCAACGTGGGTCCGGGCTTGGGATCGGTGATCGGCCCTGCAGGGAACTTCGCAACCTTGCCCGACGCCGCGAAGTGGTTGCTAAGCGCTGGCATGCTCTTGGGGCGGTTGGAGATCATGACCGTGCTGGTGGTGATTACCCCTGGCTTCTGGCGCGGCTGATCGCCAACCGACTTGAACCAGGTCAGCGGCCGCAGGCCCAGCCGCGGGCCAGATAGACTCCGCCCAGAATGGTCGCGCCGTGTGCCCCAGTAACGCTTGGCGAATTACTTGGTCGTCCCGCCAACGTTTCCTTCGCCATCCAAGCGAAGGCGGCGGCCTCTACCCAGTCCGGGTCCAATCCCTGCGCGGCCGTCGACTCGATCTCGACGCCCGTTAGCAGTGTTCTCAGGATGCTTAGCAGATGCCCGTTGTGCGCGCCGCCGCCGCAGACCAGCAGACGGCGTGTAGCCGGTGCCCAGGATTTCAATGCCGCGGCGACGGACTGTGCGGTGAAGTCCGCCAAGGTCGCTTGAACGTCCACCGCGGCAAAGCTTTCGTCTCCTAACTGAAGCTCCAGCCAATTCGCATTGAAGCGCTCGCGCCCTGTGCTCTTCGGCGGTGGCGCGTGCAGGAAGGAATCGCTCAGGAAACGCTTCAACAGCGTCGGGATGGTTTGGCCGCTGGCCGCCCAGGCGCCGTCTGCGTCGAACGTTTTACCGTTGTGCCCGGCAATCCAGCCATCCATCAGAACGTTCGCCGGCCCGGTGTCGAAACCGGTAATCGGATGCTGCGGATCGGCCGGCAGGATGGTCAGGTTGGCAATGCCGCCAAGATTCAGTACCGCCCGGTCCTCCTCGATGTTCCGGAAGCAGGCCGCATGGAAAGCGGGAACCAGGGGCGCGGCCTGTCCGCCCGCTGCCATGTCCCGCCTGCGGAAATCGGCGACCGTCGTGATACCCGAGCGCTCTGCGATGATATTGGGGTCCGCGATTTGCAGCGTAAACGGAGACGGCCCGTCGGGGCGGTGGCGAACGGTTTGGCCATGGCTGCCGATGGCGCGGATTTCCT
>JBAYTM010000035.1:0-10539 GCA_041675685.1 Thiohalobacteraceae bacterium | reverse complement strand
GCTTGACCTCCAGGCCCGCGATCCTGCCGGCGTCCTTGGTCGCCTGGCGCTGGGAATCGTTGAAATACGCAGGCACCGTGATGACGGCCTCGGTCACCTTCTCGCCGAGATAGTCTTCTGCGGTCTTCTTCATCTTCATGAGTACCCGCGCCGAGATCTCGGGCGGTGCCATCTTCTTGCCCTGGGCCTCGACCCAGGCGTCGCCGTTGTCCGCGTTGACGATCTTGTACGGAACCAGGCTGATGTCCTTCTGTACGACGTCCTCCTGGAAGCGGCGGCCGATGAGGCGCTTGACCGCATACAGGGTGTTGGCCGGGTTGGTCACGGCCTGACGTTTGGCGGCCTGACCGACCAGTACCTCGTCGTCATCCGTAAAGGCCACGATCGAGGGGGTCGTACGATCGCCCTCGCTGTTTTCGATCACGCGCGGCTTGCCACCTTCCATGACCGCCACGCAAGAGTTGGTGGTACCGAGGTCAATGCCGATGATCTTTCCCATGTTCGATTCTCCAAAGACTATTTAATTACTTGAATTCCGGTCGGTCGGCCCGATCACGCCGCTCTGCCCACCTACATGGTGGCGGCCTGCCCTTAAATCAAGCCTGCTCGTCGATGGTGCCGCCGGGGGACTGCCCGCCGTCCGCGCCGGGTGCCGCCTTGGAGACGATCACCATCGCCGGCCGGATCAGGCGGTCATTCAGCAGATAACCCTTTTGAATGACGGTAACGACCTTGTTCGGCTCGATGTCGTTGCGCGGCTGGATGGACATGGCCTCATGAAACTGCGGGTCGAAGCGCTCGCCCTGGGGGTTCACTTCGGTGATGCCGAATTTCTCCATGGCCGACCCCATCATCTGCAGCGTCAGTTCACTGCCCTCGATCAGCTTGGCCGGATCGATGTTCTCGCCCTGCGCCGCTGCCGCGATGCCCATCTCCAGGCTGTCACGGACCGGAAGCAGTTCGCCGGCGAATTTTTCCAGGGCGTACTTGTGGGCATTCTCCAGGTTGCGCTGATTGCGCTTGTGGAGGTTCTCGATCTCGGCCTGCAGGCGCAGACACTGGTTCCAATGCTCGTCGACCTTGGCGCGCGCGTCCTCCAACAGCCCCTGAAGGCCGCCTTCGCCGCCCGTAGCCGCCGCCTCGCCAGACTCGCGCTCTGCCGCGTAATCTTCGCCTTCCGGCGTTTCCGAACGCTGTCGATCTGTCATGCAACTCTCCAGATATCAGTCGTCTATAAGCAAATTTAAAAGCAAACTATTATCGGCCGCCCGCGGCGACCGACTGATTAGCGTCTCTATATGGGGGCTATTCGCGGGGATTCAAGGCCGCGCCCAGCAGGCGGGCCGTGGTATCGACGATCGGGATGATGCGATCGTAGGCCATGCGCGTGGGGCCGATGACACCGAGCACGCCGACCACCCGACCGTCCACTGAATACGGCGCCGTTACCACGCTGCACTCGTCGAGCGCATTGTAACCGGATTCTTCGCCGATGAAGATGTGGACGCCCTCGGCGTTCAGGCACTGATCCAACAATAAAAGAATGTCGCGTTTCTGATTGAAGGCCTCGAACAGGTGACGCAGCTTGCCGACCTCGCAGAGTTCGCGGAAGCTCATCAGGTTGGTCTGTCCGGCGAATACCAGGTCTTCCCGTGCCTGCAGGTCTTCGGCCTGAAACACCTGGCCGGCCATGTCCACCGCCGCCTGCATCATCCGGTTCATGTCTTCGCGGGTCTGATGCATGTCCGCGATGATGCGCTCGCGCACGGCGGCGATGTCCTTGCCGCTGAATTGCTCGTTGAGGAAATTCGCGGCCATCTCGAGTTCCGACGGCGTGTACGGGCGGTCCGTATAAATGATCCGGTTCTGCACCTCGCGCTCGTTGATCACCAGGATCACCAGTACGCGATTGTCGGACAGCGGCAGGAAATCGATGCGGCGCAGCGCCGACTGCTTGCGCCGGGGCAAGGTGACCACCCCCGCCATGCGCGTGATGCCGGACAGCAACTTGGAGGCACGGTCGACCAGATCCTTATGTTCCAGATCGAGCTTCAGTTCGGCGCGCAGGCGCTGCACGTCCTGACCGTCGAGTGGTTGCACGGTCAGCAGGCTGTCGACGAAAAAGCGGTAGCCCTGCACCGTCGGCATGCGGCCCGCGGAGGTGTGTGGCGCCCGCACGAAGCCGAGGTCTTCGAGGTCGGCCATGACGTTGCGGATGGTCGCGGGGCTCAGATCCATGCCGGCATCCCGCGCCAGGGTGCGCGACCCCACCGGTTCACCCTCGCGGATATAGCGCTCGATCAGCACCCGCAACAGGTGTTGGGCGCGCTCGTTGAGGACCGGATTGATCGGTTTTGTAGGCATAGTCGGCTTGAGTGAGTGGCGGGCGTCTGGCACTCGAATTGGGTGAGTGCCAGACCGGACGCTAACAACTGCCCCGCAGAGTGTCAAGCAAAAGGCGCGCCTCGAAGGCGCATTGGAGCCTTCGAAAACCTATTGGTGTTTAGGGAGTTCCGCACGCTTCGCGTTGTCGCGCCTGAGTTCTTCATGATAGTGTCGGTCGCCTATGAACAACCGTTTCCAACGCATTGGTTTGATCGCCAAATATGGTTCTCCGGCCGTCGGCGACACCCTGCGGCGCTTGATCGGATTTCTAGGCGAACGTGGCCTGGCAGTCACCCTGGAGGCGAGCGCCGCCGAGCATCTGCCCGACAGCCCGCTGCCCCGCGTCGAACGCCCACAACTGGCCGAGCACGCCGATCTGGTCATCGTGGTCGGCGGCGATGGCACCATTCTCAATGCCGGCCGCAGCCTGGCCGACGCCGGCGTCCCGCTGGTCGGCGTCAACCTGGGGCGACTCGGTTTTCTGGCAGACGTCTCGCCGGATCACATGACCGAGCAACTGGGGCAGATATTGGCGGGCGAATACGCGCGCGACGACCGTTCGCTGCTGCACGCCAGCGTCCACCGCGGCGAGGATACCGTCAGCGTAAGTGACGCGTTGAACGATGTGGTGATCCACAAGTGGGACATCGCGCGCATGATCGAGCTCGAGGTCCGCATCGACGGGCGCATGCTGCACACGCAGCGCGCGGACGGACTGATCATCGCGACGCCGACCGGTTCCACGGCCTACGCCCTTTCCGGCGGCGGCCCCATTCTGCATCCGTCGCTCGACGCCATGGTGCTGGTGCCGATCTGTCCGCACAGTCTCAGCAACCGCCCGATCGTCATCAACGAGGCCAGCGAGGTCGAGGTGACCGTCCACGCCGGCGACTACACCCAGGCGCAGGTGACCTGCGACGGGCAGATCAATTTTGCGCTATTGCCGGGCGACCGCATTCGCATTCACAAGAAGGCGCACAGCCTGATACTGATTCACCCGCCCGGTTACGACTATTTCGAGATACTGCAAACCAAGTTTGGCTGGGGTCGCAGTAGCTGAAGACCAGGTACGAGGGCCGAGGTGCTAGGGCCGTGGGAACCACCTCGACGCTGGCGCCTTGGGGCTCGCTCCTGTATTTTTCGACGCCATGCTGACGCACATTCACATCCGTGACTTCGCCATCGTCGACGAGCTCGAACTGGAGCTAGCCCCGGGCATGACCGCGCTTACCGGCGAGACCGGCGCGGGCAAGTCCATCTTGGTCGACGCGCTCGGCTTGGTGTTGGGCGACCGGGCCGGCGCGGAGGTTATCCGTCACAACGCTGACAAGGCCGAGATCACCGCGAGCTTCCAGATCGCCGCCCTTCCGGCGGTACGCACCTGGTTGGACAACCACGAGCTCGATGCGGACGAGGAATGCCAGCTGCGCCGCGTCGTCGCGCGTGAGGGCCGCACGCGCGCCTACATCAACGGTCGTCCCGCGCCGGTGCAGTTACTGAAGGAACTGGGCGAACTGCTGGCCGATATCCACGGGCAGCACGAACACCAATCCTTGCTGCGTCGCGACGTACAGCGAGAGTTGCTGGACGCCTATGCCGGGCATGGCGCAGAACTGACGCAGCTCGCGGAACGCTATCGCACGCACAAGGCGCTCTGCGATAGCCTCGAACAACTGCGCGGCGCCGCTCAAGACCGCGGTGCGCGCCTCGAGCTGTTGCGCTTCCATATTCAGGAGCTCGAGGCGCTGGCGATAGAGCCCGGCGAACTGACGCGACTCGAGGAAGAGCACGGCCGGCTGGCCAATGCCGGCCGCTTACTGGAGGCCTGCCAACGCGCCGTGGCCGCGCTCTACGAAGACGAGACCTCGGCCACGAGCCTGCTCGGTCACGCGCATGGCGAACTGCTGGATCTGACCCGGTTCGACCCACGCCTCAACGCACTCTGCGAACTATTGGACGGCGCATTGATTCAAACCCGCGAAGCCAGCGACGAACTGCGCGACTATGCGGCGCAAATGGAGCTGGATCCGGGACGCCTGGATTGGATCGACCAGCGACTGGCGGCAGTCCAACAGATGGCCCGCAAGCACCGTTGTAAGCCGGACGAGCTGCCAGACCTGCAGAAGCGCAGCTGCCAGGAACTGGAACAACTCGAACATGCGGACGAACGCTTCGACGCGCTCGAACAGGACATCGCGCAATGCGCCAAAGAATATTCCGTGCTCGCCCTGGCGGTCCGCAAACGCCGTCAAAAGGCGGCAGCTGAGCTCGGCAAGAAGATCAGCGCGGCAATGCACGAGCTCGGCATGCCTGGCGGACGCTTTCTGATCCAGGTTGAGGACGGCGCCGCGAACGAATTTACGCGCCATGGACTCGATCGCATCGAGTTTCGTGTCAGCGCCAACCCGGGGCAACCGCCGCTACCGTTGACCAAGGTCGCGTCGGGCGGCGAACTGTCGCGCATCAGTCTGGCCATCCAGGTCATCGCCACCCACGCCAGTCCGATCCCGACCCTGGTGTTCGACGAAGTGGACACCGGGATCGGCGGCGGTGTTGCGGAGGTGGTGGGGCGTCAATTGCGCAGCCTGGGTGAACACCGGCAGGTGCTGTGCGTCACCCATCTACCGCAAGTCGCCGCTCAGGCCCATCGCCAATGCCAAGTACAGAAGCTGACCGGCGACGAGACCACGCGTACGCGTATCCGTTGCCTGAGCGACGCCGAACGCGTCGACGAAATCGCGCGCATGCTTGGCGGCATCGAAGTCACCGCATCGACGCGCGCACATGCCGACGAAATGGTTCGGAAAGCTCAGAGCCCGGCAAAACTGGGCAGAGGCAAGGCGGGAAGCAGAGACAAGAGCCAAGAGGCAAGAGGCAAGTAACTTTAAAGCCCCGCTGCGCGGGGCAGATGCAAGAGACAAGTACTCGCAGAGCGAGTTCGCTCCCCGTTTCTGCTGTCACTTGTCTCTTGTGTCTTAATTTTAGCGCACCGCGCTACGACACGTCTTGCATATCCCATAGATATACAGGCTGTGATCGGTGATTTCGTAGCCGGCTTTCCGCGCAATCTCGCATTGGCGTTTTTCGATGGTTTCGTCCATGAACTCGTCGACGCGGCCGCATTTCACGCAGACGATATGGTCATGATGCGTGCCTTTATCAAGCTCGAAAACCGAGTGCCCGCCTTCGAAATGGTGACGGGCCACCAAGCCGGCGGCCTCGAACTGAGTCAGTACGCGATACACGGTTGCCAGGCCGATGTCCTCGCCTTCCTCGAGCAGGGCCTTGTAGACGTCTTCGGCGCTCAGGTGCCTGGTTTTGTTGCTCTCCAGGATTTCCAGGATCTTGACCCGCGGTAAGGTCACCTTCAAACCGGCCTTGCGTAAGTCCTGTGATTCCATGACGTTCTCTCCGCGCCCGATCGTGAATTCGGACGTCGCTTGGGGTATGATGCCGGCGGATTCTTCATGCTGGAAATGGCTACTATATGCAAAAGCTTCTCATTCCTGCCCTCCTGATTGCAAGCCTCTTGGGCGGCTGCGGATCGGTCGAACGTGTCCCGTTCATCCACCGCATCGATGTCCAGCAAGGCAATGTCATCACGCAGGAAATGATCGATCAGCTCAAGCCCGGCATGTCCAAGCGCCAAGCCCGCTTCACGCTCGGATCGCCCATGGTCGCGGATATCTTTCATCAGGACAGATGGGACTACGTCTACCGCATGACGCCCGGCAAGGGCGAGACCGAACGAAAGCGGGTCACATTGTTTTTTCAGGATGACACGCTGGTCAGGATCGAAGGCGACTACCGCCCCAGCGAACAACCCGTCGCGACGGCCGCGCAGCCATCGACGACCGTCGTCGTGCCGCCGCAGGAGCGTAAGCCGGCGGGCGTCCTCACGCGGATTTGGCGCTGGATGGGTTTCGGTAAGGAAGCGATCTGATTCCGCCGATAAAGAAGTCCAACCACCTGGACCACAAAGGCGCACAAGGCGTTCTTGATTGGTAAAGCTTCCGTTAGCGGCTTTGGCGCCTTCGTGGCTCGAGCTTCAGACCTGCCGCTAGCTTTCCGCAGTGTCGATATCCCCGCCGCCCTTCTTCATCCGTTTACCCTCCGCCGCACGCTGCTTGCGTACCTCTTTGGGATCCGCAATCAAGGGGCGGTAGATTTCCACACGATCGCCGTCGCGCAGTTCGGCCGTTGGTTTGTTCAGCTTGCCGAACACGCCGACTTGGTTCCGCGTCAGATCGATCTCAGGGAAACGTTCCAGGACGCCGCTTTGGCGCACCGCCTGTTCCAGGGTCGTGCCCCGCGGTACGCGTAGTTCGACGATCACCTGCGTATCCGGCCGGGCGTAGGCGATCTCCACCGCGATCTGTTCAGCGTTTTCCATAGACCTGTACCGCCCGTTGCTGAAATGCATCGACCAGGGTATTCGCGATCTGGCTGAATACCGGACCGACCACCAAGCCGAGCATGCGGTTTGCGAACTCGAATTCCATATCCAAAGATACCTTGCAGGCTTCCGTGCCGAGTGCGTCGAAGCGCCAGAAGCCTTCCAGGCGCCGAAAAGGACCTTCGATCAGCCGCATCTCGATCATCTTGTCGGCCTGCTGACGATTATGGGTCGTGAAAGTCTTCTGCAGGCTGCCCTTGGCCATTTCGATGCAGGCCTTGATTTCGTCCTCGTCGCGCCAGAGCACGCGGGCGGACCGGCACCAGGGCAGAAAATCCGGATAGGACTCAACGTCGCTGACCAAGGCAAACATCTCAGCCGGTGTGTAAGGTACGAGCGCAGATTTCTGGATGGATGTCGTCATTATCGGTCGTCGCGGTGCCTAGCCGGTGGATGCCGACAACAGACCGGTCACCTGGAGGAATACCAGCAAGATGGCAATCGGCGCCAGATAACGGACCAGGAACCGCCACGTCCTGTAAGCAATCCCGTCGCGCAGGCCCAACTCGCTACGGCTCGACTCGGAAGACATCATCCATACCGCAAACACCGCGATCAAGAGCCCGCCCATCGGCAACATGATATTTGATGTCAGATAGTCGGTCAGGTCGAAAAAGGTTTTCCCGAGAAATTTGTACTCGGACCAGAGATTGAACGACAGCACCGAGCCGGCACCGAACAACCAGACTGCGATACCGGCGCCCGTCGCAGCGGTAACCCGATTGATACCTTTGTTTTCCACCAGCCAGGCAACGATCGGTTCGAGCAGCGAGATCGCCGAGGTCCAGGCGGCGAACACCAGCAGCACGAAGAACGCCGTGCCGAACAGCGCGCCCCCCGACATCTGACCAAAGGCGATCGGCAGGGTCATGAAGATCAGTCCCGGACCGCCTTGCGGCTGCAGGCCGTAGGCGAATACCAGCGGGAAGATCGCCAAACCGGCCAGCAGCGCCACCGTGGTATCCAGCCCGGCGATTATGAAACTCATACGCGGAATGGAGGCGGTATGCGACAGATAGGAACCGTAAATCATGATGGCGCCCATACCCAGACTCAGGCTGAAGAATGCCTGTCCCATGGCGCTCAGCACCACGCCCCAGGTCACCTTGGAAAAATCTGGCGTGAACAGGTAAGCCACTGCCTGATCGTACGCGCCAGTATTCATTGCGTAACCGACCATCGCAACGAGGAGGACGAACAGAGTCGGCATCATAAAGCGAACGGCTTGCTCCAGTCCGCTCTTCACGCCGCGTGCGACCACCACCGTCGTCATCACCATGAACACCGTGTGCCAGGCCAACAGCCGTTCCGGGTCGGCAACGAAGCCGTTGAAGATAGCGAGGACGCCATCCGCCGTCGCGCCGTCGAACATGCCGCTCGCGGTACGCAATACATACGCAAGCGTCCACCCGCCGACGACGCTGTAGAACGAAAGAATCAGGAATCCGGCGGTCATGCCCAGCCAGCCCAGCGTCTGCCACGCAGGCGAGCGGCCCTCCTCCTGCGCCAGGGTTCGCATGGTATTGATGGGACTCTGACGGCCACGCCGTCCGAGCAGGATCTCCGCCATCATGATGGGGACACCGAGGAGGATGACGCAGGCAATATAAATGAGCACGAAGGCGCCCCCGCCGTTCTCGCCGGTGAGGTAGGGAAATCGCCAGATATTGCCTAGACCGACCGCCGATCCGGTAGCAGCCAGGACGAAGGCAAGGCGCGAGGACCATTCGCCATGGATCGAGGTACGCCTGGTCGTCATGAAAACTCCCGTATTGTTCTCGCTGCGCAATTTTGGCAGCCATTGTCCGGTAAATCCCCCGATGCCTCAACCGGCCCTAAATCTCTTGAACATGGCCGCCAAAGAGCTGCTCGACATATAATCCGCCGATGGCCACGAAAAAATCCAAACAGGCTGCCGGCAGCAGCACCATCGCCCTCAACAAGAAGGCACGTCACGACTTCCATATCGAAGACCGCTTCGAGGCCGGCCTGGTGCTCGAGGGCTGGGAGGTCAAGAGCCTGCGCGCCGGCAAGACGCAGCTGGTCGACAGCTACGTGATCGTCAAGGACGGTGAAGCCTGGCTTCTCGGGTGCCTGATCACTCCGTTATTGACGGCCTCGACTCACATTCACCCGGACGCAACGCGCACCCGCAAGCTGCTGCTGCACCGCAACGAGCTCAACACACTGATCGGCGCGGTGGAGCGCAAGGGCTATACGCTGATCCCACTGGCAATGTACTGGAAACACGGGCGCGCCAAACTCGAGGTCGGCCTGGCCAAGGGCAAGAAGGAACATGACAAGCGCGCCACCGAAAAGGACCGTGACTGGAAGCGAGAAAAACAGCGTATCCTGCGCCGCGGTTGAGCGTCTGGAAACTTAGCGCCGAAGCTTGATCTCGCGCAAGCGGTGCCCTTGAAAAAATGCCGACGGGGGCGCATATATAGAATGCAGTCGCGGTTCCCCGCGCCCCAGCGTGACTCCCTTAGGAGCCGGTAAAGACACACGGAAATGCAGCGGGCCGGGGAATCGCGACATGTTATACTGCCGACGTACCAATTGGGGGCGACCTGGCTTCGACGTGGGTTGCTAAGCCTTAGGTGCATGCCGAGGTGCAGTGCCCTCGTTAATCACTCTGCAAACCTATAGTTGCCAACGACGACAACTACGCACTCGCTGCTTAAAACCCAGTAGGGTGCCGTCTGACCGGGGCCGTGCTTGTGCGCCCGGGGTCTTCGGACCATCAGGCGTCGACTCTCACAAGATCGCGGTGAAGCTCTCCCAGGGCGGATCCGTTAAAACTCACTGGGATCGCCGAGTGTCTTCCCTGCCCGTCGGGTAGCACGCGGTTAAACTAATAGACGTGGATAAGCATGTAGAGCCGAAGGTGGATCACTTACGGACGCGGGTTCGATTCCCGCCGCCTCCACCAACACCAAGGGCCTGGATAGTCTCCAGGCCCTTTTTCTTTGCGCGAATCCCCGCGTGGCGCGGGGTTCCGAGGGTTTGCCCTGCGGGTGCCATCCCCTTCGGATGTGCCGAATCGGCCCGTTTCCCGGCCAACCCAGTCTCTTTTTCTCTGTTTGCCCTGCGGGTAGTCGCGAAGCCGAAACCATTATTTATGACGGCTTGCCGCGGTCTTTCCGTGGTCAACCATGCCCACCGAAATGCCGGCTACGCCATGCGATTACCCTCGTCGGCATGGAAAACGATGATGACGAGGACGAACGTGATTACCAGAGAAGATCTGTACGAGTTGGTTTGGTCGGCGCCAATGATCAAGATCGCTGAGAAGTTCGACGTATCGGGAAGTTACCTGGCGCGGGTATGTACCGCGCTGCGAGTGCCCCGTCCGGAGCGTGGCTACTGGGCAAAGCTCGCGGTCGGCAAGGCGCTGGAATTCGCTAACGACCTGTTCAATGCGCTGGAGTCTGCTGGCCACCGCGTGGTGATCGCGACGCCGGATGCCCAGTTCTGGAGGGAGCGCGTCGACGAGAAGGAAGTGCCGCCGAAGAAGGACCCTCGACACGATCCATACGGGTACGACCGACGCTGGTCACCCTATCGGCCGACGGTCACCTATGTCGACTCGGTTGCCTTCGGACTGGCGGTGATCGAGATGACCGAGTCGGTCGAGATGCGGTACGTCAATGGCAAATACATCCGTGAATCGGAGTACGTGCCGCCCTTCCGTCCGG
>JBAYTM010000034.1:0-10543 GCA_041675685.1 Thiohalobacteraceae bacterium | reverse complement strand
GTGCATCGACCGCCTCCAGATTCAACAGCGCCTGCCGCACGGCCTCGCGCGCCTGTTCGAAGGCGCGCTCGCCCTCCAGGAACATGTCATAACCGCCGCGGCCGCCGCAGCCGCTGCTGCCCTGCTCGCGGCGGCCGTTCTGCTCGACAATGACCGAAACGTTCAGGCGTACCAGCGGGCGCACGTCGCCCGCGAGCGTGCCGTCGGTATTCGCGACCATCACCACTTCGTGCACGCCGGCGAGGCTCACGATCACCTGCTGCACACGCGGATCAATGCGCCTGGCCTCGGCGTCGATGCGCTTGAGCAGATCGACCTTGGCGTCGGCGCTCATGGAGTCGAGCGGATCGACCGGACGATACAGACCCAGTTCACCGGTCGGCCGCCAGGCCTGCAGGGATGCCTGGCGGCCGCTGCGCGCGATCGCACGCGCCTGCTGCGAGGCCTCCAGCAAGGCCGGCATGACAATCTCGTCCGAGTAGGCGAAGCCGGTCTTGTCGCCACTGATGGCGCGCACGCCGGCGCCCTGTTCGATGCTGTGGTTGCCCTCTTTGACGATGCCGTCTTCCAACACCCAGGACTCGAAGCGGGTCGATTGAAAATACAGATCGGCGCTGTCGATGGCATGTCCCATCAAACGGTCGAGGATCCCGTTCAGATCGTCGTCGCCGATCCCGGCGGGTGCGAGCAGACGCTCGCGGGCAAGTTCAAGGCTGGAGTCCATTAACGTCTCGGATGCTTACTGCAAAGGACATTCAAAGGTACGCGAGCGGGGATGCTGACTCAACCCCACGCGGCAAATACCTCTTGCGGGGGGCGGATACGGGTCTGATTCAAGACGGTTTAACCACAAAGGACACGAAGGCGCGCGAAGAAAACCATAATGAAGGCTAAAAGAATGCCCCCCGAAAACTGTACGGGCAGGACGCAGTGACGCGGCGTATTGCGCCTATATTCAAACGGGGCTCCTCGCCTTCTGTGTCACGCAATTCCCAGTGCATAACGCGGCTTCATCGCTAATGCACCCTACCTCGAAAACGGTTTTCCTTCGTGTGCCTTCGTGTCCTTCGCGGTTAAAGTTGATTTTCAACCCACCTCAGGGCGCGCACCGCAAGCGGCGATGATCGACGGCCGGGAAGTTGCGACGGGTGCTGCGGACGCGGTCGACGTCGACTTCGGCGCAGACGATGCCGGAGCCGCGCGGCAGGCGATCCAACACCGTGCCCCAGGGATCGACGATCATGGAATCGCCGTGCGTCTCTCGGCCGTTGATGTGGTAGCCGCCTTGCGCGGCGGCGAAGACGTAACAGAGATTCTCGATCGCACGGGTGCGTACCAGTGCCTCCCAGTGGGCGCGGCCGGTGATCGCGGTGAAGGCCGAGGGTACGGCGACCAGTTCCATGCCTTGATCCAGCATGGCGCGGAACAACTCCGGAAAGCGCAAATCGTAGCAGACCGCCAGGCCAAGCTTGCCGAACGGCGTGTCGACCACGGCGAGCTCGCCACCCGGTTCGATGGTCTGCGATTCGGTATAGCGCTCGTCGCTGCCGACCACCTGTACGTCGAACAGATGCACCTTGTCGTAGCGCGCCACGCGGCGACCGCGGTCATCGTAAAGCAGACAGGCCGCGCGCACCTTGCCGGTATCGGCGGTCGCCATCGGCAGCGTACCGCCGACCAGCCAGACCTTGTGGCGTTTGGCCTGCTGCGCAAGGAAGTCCTGGATCGGCCCTTTACCGTCGACCTCCCGCAGGGCGACCTTGTCGGTCTCCTTGTGGCCCATGATGGCGAAATTCTCCGGCAGCACGACTAGCCTGGCGCCCTGCTTGGCGGACTGATAGATGAGCTTTTCGGCCTCGAACAGATTCGCCCCGACGTTCGGCCCGGAGGCCATCTGGATACAGGCGACCTTGGTCATGTACGCGGCTCCGGCAAATCCTGGGTTCGTTTCAAATGCATGGCGGTTCAATCCTACTGGCGTTCATTCGCTGACGCTGGTTCTTCTGTTTGCAAGCCGCGTGCCGGTTCGCGCGGCAGCTCGCGAACCTGGGGTTCGTCCCAACTGCCGGTCACCGTATATTGGCGGCGTGCGAAGCGCGTCAAGTCTTCCATCTGCCGCGCGAAGAGTCTATCGGCGAGCAGCAGGGCGGCGCCGACCAGAGGGCCGCCGGCGATGGCGCCCGCGATCGGCAGGGTCGATTGTACCTGCGGAATCACGGTCACGAGCTGATCGTAATCGCGCGCGGCGAGTCCGGTGCGGCCGGAGATCTCTATACGTGCCGCCGGACCTTCGACCAGCAGGTCGTTCGTGTAGGCATCGCCGCCGAACAAGCTGAATTTGCCCTGGATACGATCGAAGGTGAAGCCTTTGGCGAACATATCGGAGAAGTCCAGCGCCAACCGCCGTCGCAGACTATGCAGGCTGAACAGACCGAACACGCGTCCCGCGCCTGCCTCGACCTGCAACAACCGACCCTTGCCGATCCGCATGTTCATATTGCCCTCCAGCCGCGACAGGCTGAAGTCGGCTGGCGTGCCGGGCCAATTGGCGTCGATTTCACCACGGGTCTCGCCCCCGGCCACGCTGTCCGCGTAACCGAAAGTGGACAACAGCTTACCCAACTCGCCGCCGAGCATCTGGATACGGAAACGCGACGCGTCCTGCTGTGCGTGCCGCGTCCACTGACCGGTCGCCGCAAATCTTGCCCAGTCGGCATCGACCTCCAAGGCGTCGACCGTCAGGCCATTGCCGACCGGATGGGTTTGCAGCTTCACCCGGCCCAGGTCCAGATCACGGAACTGCAGTCTCTGTGCCTCGAGATCCAACGCGGGCAGATCGGCCGGGTCGATCGGCGACTTTGTCTGCGCCCCCTGCGCTGGCGGGATCCGCAGCGTTGCGAAACGCAGCTGCAACGGCACGCCCGTGGACCCGGGCAGAGTCAGCGTGCCCTGCATGTCGGGGCCTTCGAGCTGCGCGTCCCAGCCACCCTGGTCACGCTTGGCGCGTACCTGAAGGTCCTGAAATTCACGACCGAAGGCGCGCAGTTCGGCGACTTCGACGTTAAGCAGGCTCAAACCTGCCGTGGCCTCGCCATCGGCCGTCGTGACCCCGGGCTGCGCGCCGCTGGCGAACACTGGGCGCCATTCGTCCCAGACGAACAGCGGAAGCTGGCCGACGATCCGCACACCGGGTTCCGCGGGCAGGCGCGCGTCCTTGCCGCCGAGTCGCACCTCGGCGCGCGCCACACGCGTCGTGCCGGCACGCCGTTCCAATGCAAGCGCCGCGCTCTGTTCCCCGTACTGCAGGCTCATGGCGCCCAGTCGGCGCGCCTCGATGGCCGCGTTCAAACGAAACGGGCGCGCACTGTCCGCCGACTTGCCGAACGGTAGCGGCAGATCGATCGCGATGCCGCGGAGCTCCGATTCGAGTTCGAAACTGGTGGCGACGGCGCGGCCGGACGTCCGTGGCAGGTACAGGCTTGCCAGCCATTCGCTGCTGCCGGAGAAGCGCTGTTCGAAGAAGGGGCTGACCGTTTGCAGTCGATCGAGCAACGCCAGGCGCCCGCTGGCGCGTACCCGGCTGAGTTCCTGCCCGCCGCGTTTCGCAACATCGATGGTGATCCGGACCGGCGCGCCGAGCAGCCTGCCCTGCAGCGTGCCGGCGTCGACCCCTTGCTCCGAAAACTGCAGATCGCCGTCGAGTTCTTCCAGGGCGACGTCCCAGTCCGGCAGGACCAGCCCGTTGCCCGCCATCCGCACCCGTCCCTCGACCTCCGCCGCACCGGATGGCGCCAGCGGTATACGCAGACCGAGTTGCAGCGCCGCATCGCCCTGGGCCCGGACGTCGCCGAGACGATTGCTGAGTCCGTCTTTCCCGCCCGCGCTCAACGGGCTTTCCTGGACGACCCGCAGCATGTCGGCGAGCGGTCCCGTGGCGCGCCCGTCAACCTCCAGCCGGGCATGCGCGAGATCGGCGATGCGCACATCGACGTCGTGGATCTCGGCGCCGAGCACGCGGCCGGTCACGCCGCGGATGTGCATGCCGCGATTGACGAAGGCCAGATCGGTCTGCAGGCCCTCGATGCGATGCCAGCCCTCGCGATAATCCAGCACCGCATCGCTGATCGCGGCGCGCACCTCGAGGCGTCCGTCGGCGCGATCGAAGGGAAAATCGCCCAGACGGCCCTGGAACAGGGCGGCACCGGAGTCGACGCGGCCGCTCACCAGGGCGCGATCCAACCAAGTCACGGTGCGCGGCGGCATGATGCCGACCGGCAGATACTTGTAGGCGCTCGCCACATCGCCCTCGGCGAATACCGTCTGCAGGTCAAGCAACGGCTTGGAACCATCGCCGGGGATATCCAGGCGCAGTCGGGTACGGGTGCGGAGATCGGCGTTTGCGGCGGTGAGCAGTGCGCTCTGGACACGCAGCCGGTCGGTATGGCGTTGCCAGTCGACGCGACCGGACAGCTCGCCCAGTACGAGGGGTTCGCGAAACAGCGTCGGCAAACTCAACAACGCGTCACGACTATCGAGTTCCAACACACCGCGCTGCGGGTTGCCGGCCACATGTCCGCGCAGCCGCGCGCTGCCGGGCAGCTTGCCGACCGCGGTGTTGTGCAGCTCCGCAAAGTCGAATCGATAGGCGAGATCATCGACGCGGCCGTTGCGGCGGCTGAACGCCAGTTGCAGGTCGCGCACCTCACCGCTGGGCTGGAGCTCGCGCAGCAGCCCGGACGTCTCGGCATCCAGCCGAGCCAGGCGGATTACCAACGGCAGCAAGGCCTCGACACGGAGATTCGCGACGGCGGCCTGTATCCGTTGCCCGCCTTGCGGCGCTTCGCCGACCTCCGCCGTCAGGTTCGTCGCGGGCCAGTCCAGGCCATCCTGACGCGTCCGGACATCGGCGAGGTTCAGCACCCAGCCCTGCGCCGTGCGGCGCCAATCGAAAAGTCCTCGGAGCCGATCGGCGGCGAACACGGGGCCGGCCTCCTGCGGGCGGACCGGGCCGACCGGGCCGACCGGGCCGACCGGGCCGACCGGGCCGACGGCTCCGGACGGCGGCGCGCCGCGCTCGGCGCCCTGCACCGCAACGCTGAACCGCTCGAGGTCGAGCGTGCCCCGCGCGCCTTCGACAACGCCGTCCTCCATTTGCAGCCACAGGGCGGCGTCGGCCAGCCCGTCGAAACGCAAATCCCCGCGCTTCGGTTCCAGCAGCCACTTCGCGATCGGCGCGCGCGACAGCGCGACATAGAGCGCACCGCTCCACTCCAGTGGCTGCTGTCCGGCACCCGAAAAATCGGCCGCGAGCTGCAGCGAGCCACCGTACTGCGGCGGCGGCTGCAGACTGACTTGGAGCTGATGCCGGTTGCCGCGATTGCGCATTCGCAAATCGACGTCGTCCAGGACAAGATCGGGGATATGACCTTGCGCGTCATGCCAGTGCACGCGGATATCGCGCAGCTCGACGTGCGGTTGCGACAGCACCAGCGGCCAGGCGCGGTTCTGCGCGCGGCGCATCTGCACGCCTGCCACCTGCAACCGGCCGTCCGTGGTCCGGTATAAACGGATCTCGCTGCCCAACAGCACCACGCGACTCGGTTCCAGACGTCGGTTCCAGAGCGAACGCAGCACACTGAAATCCACCCGCAACTCGCGCGCCGTCAGCAACACCTCGCCGGAGGCGTGGTCGCGTAGCGCGAAATCGTAGACCCGCAGTTCCGGTCCGAAACCACGCCAGTCGACCTCGAGATGGCCGACGCGCACGTCTTCGCCGCTCAGCTCCTGGAGCAGCGTCTCCAACTGTCCGGCGCGGGCCTCGAGCATCGGCAGCGCCAGACGCGCGACGCTCAGGCCGAGCGCGGCCAGGACGACGAACGCCGCCAGCAGATACCAGAACAGCCTCAGGAGACGGCGGAGCATGATGGGCAGGGCGCTTCTATCAATCCGTCAGCGGCGGGAGGAACACAAAGGGACGGTCACCGCCACGCAGGCCGAGGAATTCCGGCACGCGTTACAGCAGGACCACATCGTACTGCTCCTGGGTGTAGAGGGATTCGACCTGTAACTTGATGGGTTTGGCGATGAAAGATTCCAGTTCGGCAAGACTGGTCGATTCCTCGTCGAGCAACAGATCGATGACGTCCTGCGCCGCCAGCACCAGCAGTTGCTGAGCATCGAACTGACGCGCCTCGCGCAGGATCTCGCGGAAGATCTCGTAGCACACCGTCTCCGGCGTCTTCAGCGAACCCCGGCCGCCGCAGGTCGGACAGGTATTGCACAGTACGTGTTCGAGACTCTCGCGCGTGCGTTTACGCGTCATCTGCACCAGGCCGAGACTGGACACCTCACTGAGATGGCTCTTGGCGTGATCGCGCTCCAGGCTCTTTTCCAGCGCGCGCAATACCTGACGTTTGTGATCCTCGTCCGACATGTCTATGAAGTCGATGATGATGATGCCGCCGAGGTTGCGCAGCCGCAGCTGCCGGGCGATGGCCTGCGCCGCTTCGAGATTGGTCTTGAAAATGGTCTCTTCGAGCGTGCGGTGACCGACATAGGCGCCAGTGTTTACGTCGATGGTGGTCATGGCCTCGGTCTGATCGATGATCAGGTAACCGCCGGACTTGAGCTGCACCTTGCGCTCCAGCGCCTTCTGGATCTCGTCCTCGACGCCGTACAGATCGAACACCGGCCGTTCGCCGGGATAGTATTCGAGCCGCTCGCAAATCTCGGGGATGAATTCCTCCGCGAACTGACTGACCTTCTGAAAGGTCTCGCGCGAGTCGATGCGGACCTTGTCCACTTCGTCGCTCACCAGGTCGCGCAGCACGCGAAACGCCAGCAACAGGTCTTCGTGCACGATGCCGCCCGGCGGCGCGGTCTGGGCGCGTTCGCGGATTGACAGCCACAGCTTGCGCAGGAAATCGATGTCGGCGATCAAGGCCTCGGCCGGCGCGCCTTCGGCCGCGGTACGTACGATGAATCCCTGGGCCTCGCCGTTCGCGTGACTCAAAACCAGATCCTTCAGCCGCGTGCGTTCGGCCTCGTCTTCGATCTTCTGGGACACGCCGACGTTGGCGACATCGGGCATAAACACCAGATAACGCGATGGGATGGTGATATGGGTGGTCAACCGTGCGCCCTTGGTGCCGAGCGGGTCCTTGATGACCTGCACCAGGAGTTCCTGACCTTCGCGCAGCAGCTGGGTGATGGTCTCGTTGCGGCGGCCTTCCGGGCGCACGCCCTCGACTTCGCGGGTGAAGATGTCCGAGGCGTGCAAAAACGCCGCGCGCTCCAGTCCGATATCGACGAACGCGGCCTGCATGCCCGGCAGCACGCGGCTGACCACCCCTTTGTAGAGGTTGCCGACGCGCCCGCGCGCGCGCGCGCGCTCGATCAGCACCTCCTGCAGCACGCCGTTTTCGACCACCGCGACGCGCGTCTCCTGCGGGGTGACGTTGATTAGAATTTCTTCGCTCATAATTAACGGCAGGGACGAGGGACTAGATGCTAGATCCTAGGAGTGAACTTGCTTGCTTCGTCTGCGGGCAATCGCCCGCGATACGTCGACAGTGCTTCACGTCCTCCGGTCCGGTCGTTCGTCCTTGGCGCTCTCCAGTGTCTCAATTCCGAATTCTTTCAACAGTCGTGCGGTCTCGAAGAGCGGCAGGCCCATCACGCCGGAGTAACTGCCGGCAAGGTCGGCGACGAATACTGCGCCGAGTCCCTGGATTGCATAACCGCCGGCCTTGTCCGCCGGCTCGCCCGACGCCCAGTAGGCGGCCGCCTCGGCCGGCGCTATCACGCGGAAGCTCACCCGACTACGGCTCAACGCCACGCGCTCCTCGCTACCGTCGACCAGCGCCACGGCGCTCAGGACCTCATGGCTGCGGCCGGACAAGGCGGTCAGCATCGTCAGCGCATCCTCCCGATCGCGCGGCTTGCCCAGACTGCGCCCGTCGCAGACCACCAGGGTATCGGCGCCCAACACCGGGCGGGCGTCGCCCGACGCCAAGCCCGCACGCCCGGCCCGGGCCTTGTCCAGCGCCAGGCGGGCCGCGAGTTCCTCGGCCGGCTCACCCGGTCTTGCGGACTCGTCCAAGTCCACCGGCAACACCCGGTAGCTGATGCCGATCTGCTCTAAAAGTTCACGCCGTCGCGGGGAATTCGAGGCCAGATAGATCCGATAATCAGTCATCCACGGCAGCCTACCAGAAGCGCCATGATGGCGTCGCTAGGTTGTGGCGCGGAAAACCGCCAAGTTCGCGAGAAAACCCATTTTGAACCGCCAAGGCGCCAAGACGCCAAGAAAATCTGTTTAAGGCGTCATGTAGGACGTGATGCTGCGGCGGCAGACCCCGACGGACGTAGCCGTAGAACCGCCGTGGCCAACATAATTAATCTTGGCGTCTTGGCGGTTCAAATAAGTCTTGCTTGGCGTCTTGGCGCCTTGGCGGTTCAATTGCCGGTTTTCACTCGCGATGGTAAGGATGCCCGACACTCAGGCTCCAGGCGCGGTACAGGGTTTCGGCAAGGATCACACGAATAAGCGGATGCGGAAGCGTCAGGGGCGACAGCGACCAGAGCTGGTCGGCGCGCACGCGACAGGCGTCGCCCATGCCTTCGGGACCGCCGACCAGGAGGGCGACGTCGCGACCGCCAGCCATCCAGTCGTTGAGTTGCGTCGCGAGTTCCGGCGTCGACCAACGCTTTCCTTCGACCTCCAGCGCAATCACCCGGCAGTCGCGCGGCACCGCGGCGAGCATGCGTTCGCCTTCGTCGCGCAGGATGCGCCCGACATCAGCGTTGCGGCCGCGTTTCCCGGGTGCGATCTCGACCAGCTTGAGCGCGCATTCCCGCGGCAATCGCTTCGCGTATTCCCGGTAGCCGTCGTCAACCCAGGCGGGCATACGGTTGCCGACAGCGATCAGATGGATCTGCAACGCCCTGCCCCGCCGCGCGCCCTATGCGCCTTCAGTGCGACTGCCCTTTGCGGCCCGCCAAGGCCTGCTCCTCGCTGACCGTCCAAAGCTTTTCCAGGTTGTAGAAGGCCCGGGTCTGGGGATGCATCAGATGCACGATCACGTCGCCCAGGTCGACCAATATCCACTCGCGCGAGTTTTCGCCCTCGATGCCGAGCGGCGCAATGCCGAGCCCCTTGGCCGCGTCGACCACGCGGTCGGCGAGCGCCTTGATGTGTCGATCGGAGGTGCCGCTGGCGATGATCATCGCGTCGGTGAAGGACGCCTTGTCCCGCACGTCCATCACCTGCACCTCCTGCGCCTTCAGATCGTCCAGCGCCGCCAGCACCTGGTCCCGAAGCCGCTCCATCGTAATTGTTTCAGCCACGCTTACTTATCCTCCAACCGGCTGCGCCGGCGCTTGCTTGTGAATCATGCTTGGTCCAGATATACCCGCTCCCGCTGCAGATAGTCCAATACCTTGTCCGGCAGGAGATAACGCGGGCAGCGGCCGCTGGCCAGCAGGCTGCGAATGTCGCTTGCCGAAAATCCCAAGGCCGTCACCTTGCAGAACAGCAGCTTGCCGGCGGGACGCGTGCGCAGGGCGTCCAGGCCCTCGACGCTGCGCTGTTCGACCAGCGCCGCCAGCGGTCCGGTATCCGGTTGCCCGGCGCCCGGCCGCGTAATCACCACCAAGTGCGCCAGTTCGGGTATCCGCTCCCAGCGGCTCCAGCCTGTCAGGCCATTGAAGGCATCCTGGCCCAGGATCAGACAGAGCGGGGCCGTGCCCAGTTCGGCACGCAGGGCCGTCAGCGTATCGACCATATAGGAAGGACCCGGCCGGTCCAGTTCGCGGGTATCCAAGGTGAGCAGCGACTGTCCCTCGAGCGCCAGCTCCAACGCGCGCCGACGCTGTGCCGACGAAGCACGGGGCGCACCGCGGTGCGGCGGTTGACCGGCCGGCAACATGCGCACCTCGCGCAGCGCCAACAGCTCCGCAATCTCCCAGGCGCAGCGCAAGTGTCCAAAGTGGATGGGATCGAACGTGCCGCCGAAAATACCGATCATTTTTTTTGGAGAGCCAAGAGGCAAGAGACAAGAGACAAGTCAAAATCCTTGGGGGAGATACAAGAGACAAGAGGCAAGAGGCAAGTTAAAACCCTTGGCATAAACAACTGGCGGCGGGATCGGGTTTCAACTTGCCTCTTGTCTCTTGCATCTTGCCTCTATGAACGTATATGTCCATTACCCAGCACGATGAACTTGAGCGTGGTCAAGCCCTCCTGGCATAAACAACTGGCGGCGGAATTGGGTTTCAACTTGCCTCTTGCCTCCTGTCTCTTGTCTCTAGGTACGAACATGTCCATCACCCAGCACGATGTACTTGAGGGTCGTCAGGCCCTCCAGGCCGACCGGGCCGCGGGCGTGCAGTTTGTCGGTGCTGATACCGATCTCGGCACCGAGGCCGTACTCGAAGCCGTCGGCGAAGCGGGTCGACGCGTTGACCATGACCGAGCTCGAATCCACTTCGCGCAGGAAACGGCGCGCCCGGGTGAAGTCTTCGGTGACGATCGAGTCGGTAT
>JBAYTM010000033.1:0-10680 GCA_041675685.1 Thiohalobacteraceae bacterium | reverse complement strand
CCTCTCCGGGCTGGGTTTTGTCCGGTACCGCGTCAAATGCATCGGTCGGCATCAAGTTACCGGCGTTGCGCTGGGCTCGGGCCTGGGTGAAGCGTCAACCGACGAAGAAAAGTACAAGTGGCGAAAAGCAGTGTGCACCAAGGAATGGGAAGACACGCCGCAAGACCTGCGTCGCCTCAAGTATGGGCGCAAGACTGGTGGATACTACACCGTCGAGCAAGTCCGCACAGAGCCCGCAGACCTCGCCAACACCGTTCTGAAAATGGCGTGCAAGCGCGCCAAGATCGCTATGGTGCTGAACGTCACGGCGGCGTCGGACATGTTCAGCCAAGACCTCGAAGACCTCGATGCCGAACTGGTACGCCACCTCGCCGAAGACGAGCGGGAGGCGCACATGCAAGAGGTGCGCGATGAATGGTGTGCAAAAGCTTCACAGGCCACGACCAGAGAAGAGCTGCACGGAATCATGAAAGCAGGCGTGAAGGTGTTTCAGGAAGCCCGTGACACCGATGGGTACCGTCAGTTCGCCAAAGCGGTACAAGCCCGTGGCGCTGAATTGAAGGAGCCGCAAGATGCGTAATCTGAAAATCCGAGCCTCGTGTGTCGGCAAGATTATGACCGAACCGCGCACCAAAAGCGAAGGCATCCTTTCCGTGGGCGCGAAGACGTATCTGCGTGAGATCGCCAAGCAGGAAATCTTCGGCGTCGAGTTTGAGGTCAGCAGCAAGGAAATGGAAAAGGGCATCGAGGTCGAGCAGGAATCTATCGACCTGCTGAATCGCGTCCGAGGCCTGAACCTGACCAAAAACACGGAGCGCAAAACCAACGAGTGGCTGACCGGCGAATGCGACCTCTACGACCCAGCCGCACGCAAGGGCTATGACCTGAAAAGCGCGTGGTCAACAAAGACCTTCCCCGGTTGGCTGATCGATTGCGGCGATAAAACGTACGAGTGGCAAATGCGGGCCTATATGTGGCTGTGGGATGCCGACGAATGGGAAGTCGTGCACACCTTGGTCGATACGCCCCAGCGCCTGATCGGCTTTGAACCCCTACAGATGCACATCGTGTCGCACATACCCGAGCACATGCGCGTCACCGGGTGGATTGTCGAGCGCGATTTTGACAAAGAGCGCCTGATGCGGGAGCGCGTAGAGGCTGCCCGCGAGTACGTGCTGGAAGTAATTCAGCAATTTGACGAACTTCATACGGAAACCGCATAGCTATGGCATCAGTCAATAAAGTCATTCTCGTCGGCAACTTGGGCCGTGACCCGGAGGTAAGGTACAGCCCTGATGGAGCCGCAATCTGCAATGTGTCGTTGGCGACTACCTCACAGTGGAAAGACAAGGCCAGCGGAGAACGCCGCGAGGAAACTGAATGGCACCGGGTTGTCTTCTACAACCGATTAGCTGAGATCGCCGGGGAATACCTGAAGAAAGGCCGAGAGGTCTACATCGAGGGTCGGATCAAAACGCGGAAATGGGCCGACAAGGAAACCGGCCAGGACCGCTATTCCACCGAGATCATCGCCGACCAAATGAAGATGCTTGGCGGGCGCGACGATGACGGCGGGCAGCGTGAGGCGCCGCAGCGCAGTCAGCCGGCACCACGGCCACAACAGGCGCAGCAGCAGCCATCCGCAAGCCTCGCCGACATGGATTCCGATATCCCATTCATGCGTCACGGCCACGGTGCTATGTGGCGCGCGATCTAACCCCCCTCTGACATAGAGGGAAACCCCGTTAACCACCACAAGGCGCCCCGGCCCAATAAGTCGGGGCGGTATGCGCGTGTCCGCCACATTTGCACAAACCACGACCGCCATCAGCGTACATGCGACGGGCGATAGCCCTGTATTCGGCGAGTCCACGGTCACCGTCTCGATTGATGACGACGGCGGTGGGCCGTTTATATCTCTGTTCCATCCGTCAGGCGGGCAGATCGATCTGGATTACGAGCAGCTTTTGCTGGTGGTGGATGCAGCGAGGATGCTTATGGAGGGGATTGAGCCGGAGAGCGAGTCATGAAAGCCATCGACCTTTTCGCCGGTCTCGGCGGCAACTCTGAAGGCGCACGACAGGCTGGCGTCTCAGTCGTGTGGGCTGCAAACCACTGGCAGTCTGCGGTAGAGGTTCACGCCGCCAACCACCCAGACACTGAACACGCCTGCCAAGACCTCCACCAAGCCGACTGGACGCAAGTCCCTGAGCACGACCTACTGATGGCCTCGCCGGCCTGTCAGGGCCACACCCGAGCCCGCGGCAAAGAGCGGCCACACCACGATGCCACCAGGTCGACCGCATGGGCGGTAGTGTCGGCAGCAGAGATGCACCGCCCGCCCTTCCTGGTGGTCGAGAACGTGCCGGAGTTCGCACAGTGGCAGCTCTACCCGGCGTGGTGTGCCGCCCTCTCTGCGCTCGGATATTCCCTGTCGCCGATGATTATGGATGCGGCTGATCTCGGAGTCCCGCAGCACCGGCGCCGGCTGTTCGTGGTCGGCACCCGCAGCAAGCACCCTGTCGATCTCGATCTGCCGCGTCACGACCATTTGCCCGCCATGTCGTTTGTAGATTTCGGCGCCGTCAGGTGGAGTCCGATTCACCGCCCAGGCCGCAGCAAGAACACGCTTGCCCGCATCGAGGCAGGCAGACGCGAGCACGGCGACCGATTCCTGACCGCGTACTACGGCAGTGAGCGAGGCGGTCGGTGCCTGGGGCGACCGATAGGCACGATCACCACCCGCGACAGGTGGGCAGTCATCAACGGAGACAGGATGCGGATGCTCACCCGAGACGAATGTCGGGCTGCAATGGGTTTCCCGCACGACTACCAGCTACCCGACAGCCACAAGCTCGCCGTTCACATGCTCGGCAATGCGGTTCCGCCCCCGATGACGCGGGAAATCATCACCGCACTGAGGAAAGCAGCATGATCCAACCTGACCCCGACGACCGCCGCCCGGTAGCGCGCCTGCGGCACTGCCCGCCCGGATCTACGGTCTCACTAGCCAAGTGGGACAAAGATGCCAAGAAATGGATACCGGAGCGACTACGCACCATCGACCACATCCAAGGCCGTCACGCAGTTATGTCTGACGGCCTTATTGTGACCCTCTGCCATCCCGTAGACGAACGGTTTATGAAGTTCGGGGATGGTGCCGGTTGGAGGCCCGCATGACCCGCAAAGCGAGAGACCACAACAAGCACGTGATCCTCGGCTCCCTGCCAGGAACACGCAAAGATATCCAGATCGCCACCGGCCTGTCGAAAACCACCGTACAGGGCTGGATTACCCGGCTGCACAAAGAGCGCGTCATCCGCATTAGCAAGTGGGTGAAACCGACCCCCAACAGCATTCCGACAGCGTACTACCGAAAGGGCAGCGCGCCGGACGCTGAATGCCGCCTGAAGCCAATCACGAACACTGAAAAACAGACACGGTGGCGGAATCGCCTGAAAGCGCGCGACCCGGAGGCTTATGAGCTGCTCATGAAGAAATCTCTCGCAAGGCTGTGGGAGCTCGCCGCAAGAACCCGGCGCAGGGACCCGCTGATGGCCGCACTCTACGGGCAAATACACGAAGGAGAATCAACATGCCAGTCGAAATAAGACATAAGTGCCTCACAACCGAAGACGAACTGCGCGTGCTGCTGAGCACGGCGAATACAGAGATTGAATGGCTGAAGCAGCAGATGGCAGACAAGGACGACATCATCAAGCACCAGGCCAAACTCAACGAATCAGCACACTCAGAGATCGGCCGGCTGCGACATGCGCTCGAATGCGCCGTTGCAAGCATGGAAAGTGGCGTGACCAGCCTGGGCACTATCCGGCTTGCGCGCGCCGCACTGAACGGAGACGGAAATGGGTGAAACGCACAAAGGCCTGCGGGCATCGGTTGCTTCGGCTGACGCGCTGGGCGAGGACTGTCACATCACGACAACCAGTGCCGATTTGCGAGCGCTACTCGCAGATCACGATGAGCACCGCAGAATAGCTGCGTATCTCGATGACGTGCTGCAAGCGTACAGGGAGCGTCTGGCAGAGCGGGAGGCGGAGGTTGAGCGGTTGCGGGAGACGCTGCAATCTGCAGCCGATATCTGCGATGAAGATCATGCGGCGAGAGACTGCGCGCCAAGACTGGTGGAGATTCGAGGTATCGCCCGCGCAGCCCTCAACCAACAGGAGCAACTATGACGACCTTCAAGCAAGAGTACCTATCGCCCGAATACGCGATTGCCCGCATAGACGACTGGATAGAGCGAAATGGCGGCGAAGATTCCACCACGCTTATTTTGTGCGAGGCGAAAAGGACAATTCAGAAGATGGTTGAGGGCCAGAGCGCCATCGAGCAAGCCGTCCTGCAATCTGAGCAGGTGCAGGCGTGGAAGCGGGATGCGGAGCGGCTGGATTGGCTCGCAGACCCCAACAACAGTATCGGCAATGTCCAGTTGCCGACAGAGTGCGTCACCGAAAACCTACACAGCTTACGTGCTGCAATCGATGCGGCAATGGAGAAGCAGCCATGAGCAAGGTAACGATTCCGGAGCCGGTGGTGCTGCGCACGGTAATGCCGAACGACTACCGATACGGCCATGTGCACGGCTACACCGCGTCTCAGATGAAAGCCTACGCCGCTGCCAAGGTGCGCGAGGCGTTGGAAGATGCCGCAGCGCTATGTGATCGCTTCGCTGAACGCAGGATGCATCCAACAGAGTGCGCAGGGGCCATCCGCACCCTCATACCAAAGGAACCAACATGAACACCGAACAAGAGCGCGCCGACTTTGAGGCGTGGGCGCAGAACAGTTTCGAGCTGCACCGCCACAGCGCCGGTGAATATTCATCGAGCTTCACCCAGACCGCGTGGGCAGCATGGCAAGCCCGAGCCGCCCTGCAATCGCAGAATCATCCAAATCGTCAAGGAAGGGTAATGGACAAGCTATTTTGTGACCTGAAAACCGACGAGGAGAAGGCGGCATTCTTTCTTTCTGGAAGAGGATACGAAACCGGCGTGATTTCTCAAGCCATCCAGAACGATGTAGCGATGGCATATCACCGCTGTGTTGAATATAAGAAAGAGCTTGAAGCCCTGCAATCGCAGGATCGGGAGGATGCTGAAAGGTATCGCTGCCTGCTCGCCAAGCTTCAACAAGCCTATGACGGTGAGTGCTTCGAGTCGGAACGTTTTAGCGTCTACTGCCGTATGTCGAGTCAGTTCAAAGGCGACAGGACAATCCGAGCTGAAATTACGTGGCGCGATAAAACCGATGAGCCTCTTGGCCTGAGTGAAGCCATCGACCACGCCCGCCGCACTGAGGGGGAGTCCTAATGACTTGGTACACGACAGCCGATGCAAGGCGCGATGCGGAAAAGCAGGCCGCGATACGCAAGCAAGCCAATCTACCTAGACAGCAATGCTCTACGTTTTGCGCGTATGAGGTCGAGGGGCGCTGCGTCGTTACGGAGGATGGCCAGTGTGATGCTCGACGGAAAGGAAAAGATCATGACAATTGACAGCATCAAGCGCTACACCGTTAGCGGCGATATCGCATACCCAATACACGAGGACCCGGAAGGCGACTACGTGACGTATGAGGATCATGTCGCCGCCATAAAAGCCGACCGCAAGCGCAGGGGTGAGCCGGTGAAATTATGCGATTGCGAGCGCGGGCATAACGGAATGGGGATGGCAGGCAGGGAGTGCGACTGCCCTGGCAATAATCCACAACCCGCCGAGAACTCGGTCAACCTGGAGGTGGCAATTCAGGCGATCTCTGCATTGCACAGCAATGACACTGATTGGGATACCAGCTACTGGAACCAAGCTGTAGGGCGGTGCGTGTCTGAACTGAACAAGCTCAGGAGCCAACAGCCCGCCGAGCCGGTGAAGGTGCCGAGTAATGCAGAAATGGCCGCGATATGGGACGAAGCCCACAAGCCGTTTGGTGGCGCGCCGTTCCTTATGAGTCACGTAGAGTATTCACGCGCCCTACTCGCCCGCTACGGCCAGCCCGCCGAGCCAGTTATCCGGAATTCCCGGAATACTGCTGATCCAGTGAAGGCGCTCACCAAAGACGAAATCCGCGCCATCCTGCTCAAGCACGGCTACACGATCAAGCCCGGCCACGACGATCTGAAACCCTACGTCTACGCAGCGGCACTGGAGATGATCGCGCTGGCGCAAGGGAGAGAGCAGTGATCCGATGGGTACGAGTCGAGGGCCGCTGGGTGCAGTGCTACATCACAAGCAGTGGCGCTCGCATCATCGCGCGCCGCCGGGCTGTTGAGGGAGCGCGCGGGGGTGGCTGAGCGCATCACCGCCGTCCTGAGAGTGACGGCCAGGGAATGGAACTTAAGCGCCCAAGTGGGCGCTAGTTTTTTGGGAGACGAAATGCTATCAGTGATCGAGGCGGCGAAGCGTTTAGGCGTGTCGCCGCGCACCGTGTACGATCTAGCGGCCCCGGCCGGTCCGATACCCTGCCATCGCATAGGCCGCAGAATCGTTTTCTCGACCGAGGATTTGACGGAGTACCTACAGCAATGTCGATATACCGAGATAAAGAAAGAGGTTGCTACATTTTTGAGTTCGACCGAAAAATTGAAGGCAAGCGGGTCCGGGCTCGAAAACTACTTCCGAAGACGTGGACGCGAGCCCAAGCTGACGCCTACGACCGCCAGGAGTCGGCGAGACTCTACGCCGTTGCAACTCGTGTCGAACGGCACGAATACGGGATAGAGGACGCAGTAGCGATCTATCTCAAGGAGCGGGTGCCAAAGCTTAAGTCAGGCGACAACATCATTGGTGAGCTGGCCCAGATGTTTTGGGCCTACCAAGGGCGCCCGATTACAGAGCTTCCTGAGGTCTGCAAGGAGTATGCCGCGAAAGGCCGCAAGGAGGATGGCGGTCCGCTATCAGCCGCGACCATTCGCAATCGCATCAGGTATCTGACCAGCGCGTGCCGCTACGGCTGGAAGCATCATGGCATGTGCGAACACGACCCGGCGGCTAGGGTCATTGTGCCGACCGTGCGAAACGAGCGCCGCTTCTTCATCGACCGCCGTCAGATGCTTGAAGTCGCCCGCGCCTGTCGATGTCGCTCTACCCGTGCTGCAATCCGCATCGCCTTCTACAGCGGAATGCGTTTGGGGGAGATCATCAAGGCCCGCAGAACTCCCGAAGCGTTCCTGTTGGACGACACAAAGAACGGCGAGCCCCGCCATGTGCCCGTTCATCCCCGCGTCCGGGTGTGCCTGAAGGTTCGGATGCGAGAGTCCAGCAAGATGAGCAAATACTTCAGAGAAGCCAGAAGGGCCGTCGGCATGGACTGGCTGCACTTTCATGATTTGCGCCACTCTGCCGCGTCGGAAATGATCAACGCGGGCGTCGATCTGTACACGGTGGGCGCCGTGCTGGGGCACAAGTCGGCAACCAGCACGAAGCGATACAGTCATCTTGCGACAGACTCACTGAGGACGGCACTGGATAAGATCGGCAGGAAGGCGGCGTGATGGGGGTATGTCAATATTTCCCCCACCAACAAAAACGCCACTCCGGTTAGAAGTGGCGTAAGTGCTTGATTTTGTTGGTGGGCCGTGAAGGGCTCGAACCTTCGACCAACGGATTAAGAGTAAGCTACCGTAGAAAACACATCATAGGGAGTCGTTATAAATCAAGGTGTTATGATTCGCGCAGAGTGCGGCAAATGCCCTGTTTTGCCTCTAGTATGTCAATATTTCCCCCACCACCAGCCCCGCCACCGAGCGGGTTTTTTGCGTTCTTGGGGCGCACCACCCTCGGTTTTCCACAATACCGGCGACTCCGCGATTCCGGCATCATCCCCGCATGCCAGTCGAATATATCCCCTTCCTGTTTTACATAGCCGGCGCCCTACTCGCTGCAGTGCTGTGGCTGATTAATCGGATTGACTAGCTCCGTTAGTCGTGCCACGATCACACCATGACACACGACGACCTAAAACAATGGCGCTCCGATATGGGCCTCTCGCAACGCGCTGCTGCGGCGGCGCTTGGTATGTCTCTCCCGGCTTACCAAGCATTGGAGCGCGGCGCATCTTTTTCGACCGGCAAGCCCACAACCATCGACCGCCGCACCGAACTGGCATGCGCCGCACTCGCTGCCGGGATTACCGGGTTATCCCCTACTTGCACTGACTAACTTCTTTAGTCTATACTGTAGTCACAGTGATCGAAACAGATACCGGAGAGAGCCATGAGAAAAATCAACATCGTAGGCCAGCGCGAATTACATGACTACAACAGCGTTGAAAGTTTCAGTGATGAGCTCGAAGCGCAAGGCTTCGACTACATCAGCACACTTTCCAACGATCCGAGCCCGGGGGTCTACACTGTCAGGTGGGGTCACTATGTAGCCGATACCCCGGGCGAAGCGTTCTCCCGCGACATGAAAACGCTCTACCGTGCTGTACGAGAGCGCGAAGAAGCCGCAGCGGCAGAGTTTACAGAAGATTGCGAGCGCGCCGGCGTCGCCGCAGCAGCACAACAATTTGCCGCCGAATCCGGCTACACGGGTCGCGACGCAGAAGTATTCGTTGACGGATTCGTCGGGCGCAGCATCAAGCAAGCGAACCCGCGCGAAGAAGGCCGAGAGGGTATCTTCCGTGCCGGGAAAGCCGCTCGAAACACGCCGGACGGACGGCGAGCCTGCCGCGCCCTCGCAGTGAAGTTTCGTTCAACCGCAGAGCCGATTCGGCCGGCGAGCATTTCGATGTACGGCCCAATTGCAAACGGGGAATGCTGAGATGCGCACAATCATTACCGTTGTCGAATACCCGTCAATGCCCGGCCGCTATCTTGTCAAGTCTGACGCTAACTCGCGCGATCGTTACAACAAGCCGCGTGATGTCTGGGGGGCCGGAGCAGCAGCGGCGGCAGCAATGGAGTATGCACAAATAAGCGGCAGCATCGGATACCAGATTTTTGCGCCGGAGAATGTGATGGATATGATTCCGGTGGATATGAGGGGGCGACCGTGATGGCTATTCGCACACCGCCCGCCACCTCTCATTGTGCGCCACCACTTGCCGCACTATCCCATCTGGCGTAGCTGCCAGCTCGTCGCTCGACGCCCACCATATGGGCTTGGCGATATCGCAGTAGCTACCGCCTGTCACCGCGCACCCAGTGCTCGTTAGCACGACGACGCACAGCATCATCATCCAGCGCAGATATTTCCCTATCGACTTCATCCGCCTTACCTCGCATTTTCGCATCGGCTCGCGATCTATCTAACTCCACCGACCGGCGGGCAGCGCGCCCACCTGCTGCATACGCCCCCACCAGCACCAGCAGAACGGCCCCGGCCATCAGCAGCCAGCCCTGCACCCTGGCCCACAGCGCGGCCCACATCACAGCACCCCGGACTTGTGTTTCTTCACCTGCCCATAGGCGATAAAAACAGCCGCAGCCACCAGAAACACGCCAATGACAATCCGCACCATTTGTCCGCTCGACAGATGGTCCTCAGAGCTTTTGACGGCAGCAACGACTGTGGGCAGTGCGTCGGCCAGTTCGAGCGCGCCCACCGCGCCTGTAGCCGATGCGCCGACCGTCTCTTTCGTGACTGGCACCTTGACCGCCTGCGTTGCCGGCGGACGCACACCGGCCATCCGCAGCCCCTCATCGATGGTGGCCGCGTCATACCACGTGTTCGCTGTCTTCATCGGACCTACGCCGTTTTCGTGCCGGATGATGGCCTCGACCAGCGGGCGCAGGTACTGATAGTCGTGCATGTCCACCAGATCGCCGCCCACAGCGCGTTGCACGGCCCGCACATACTCCCCGGTGTCGTTCTCCACGGGTGGTGCCCAGCGGTTGATTGCTGCTGTCACAGTGCGGATGCCATGCTTGTCCTGGTAGGTGATGAGTGTGCGAGCGATGGCACGGATGCCGTAAGCGGGAGACTTGAATTGCGCGAAACGGCCGTCAGTCTGCCGATCGGCCATCCCTTGCCAGGGATCGCCAAGCTCGATGTTCCCCGGGTTAAAGTTGCGGATTCCGCGAGGTAGTTGCTTCATGCTTATTTACTCCCGGCCGCCACGGGCCGCTCCTGTTCCATGGCCCGCTCGTACTGAGGGCCGCTGACGATAAATTCCAGCGCAGTGAGCCGGTGCCGTGTGTCGCGCCGGTCTGCGTCGATAGAGTCAATAAACTGCTTTGTGTATCCGCCGAGCGCCAACACGACCGATATCGCGATGCCGGTGCACCAGATCGTGGCCTTGTGCCAGCGCTCCAGGACGACCACGCGCTTGTCAATCTGATGCATTGCCGCGCCACGCATCTCTGCAATCGTGTTGAGTTGCTTGATGTGATCCGTCAGGTGTTGATGCTCGGCTTGAAGCGTGACGAGTGCAGCCACCAAGGGCTTCAACTCGTCCATCCCTTTTGCGATAGTGTCCACCCGCTCCATCAGCCGTGCGATTTGCGGATCAGTTATCGGCGGCATCTTTGCTCCGTGCGTGAAAATTAAAAAACCCCACTCGGTGGCCATAAAAGAAGAAACCCGCCGTGGGGCCGGGTCAGGTGGTTTCGGTTGCGGGCTGCATCGCCGCGACAATCTCTGCTTTTCGCTGCGGCGTCAGTAGCTCCGCGTCTACCAAGGCTTGCAGGCCGCCTTCGGTGCGCGGGTCTTCATACTT
>JBAYTM010000032.1:0-10694 GCA_041675685.1 Thiohalobacteraceae bacterium | reverse complement strand
TGGTGCCGGTCCAATGCGATCGATCTCATCCACACTCACGACTTCCGTTCCGATCTATATGGATTGACCGCAGCGCGGCGCCTTCGTATCCCAGCCGTATCCACCTGTCATGGGTGGATCGCGAACGACTTTAAGGGGCGGATCTATACCACCGTCGACAAGTTCCTGCTGCGTTTCTTCGACAGGATCATCGTCGTCAGCGAGTGCATGGGTACACATCTGCGGAAGAAGGGACTTCCGGCACACAAAATCGCACTCATACAGAACGCGCTGATCACCGAAAACTACCGCCCACGACGGGAAGATCGTCGGGTGCAAGCGGAATGGAGCATACCGGCACATCACAAGGTCGTCGGCAATATCGGCCGGTTAAGTCCTGAGAAGGACCAGGAGTTGTTCTTGCGTGCCGCAGCAGCATACCTGCCGGAAGATCGGGACGTCAGTTTCGTTCTGATTGGTATAGGCCCCGAGGAGCAACGGCTGCGCCGGTTGACTGATGACCTGGGCATTGCCGATCGGGTGGTGTTCGCGGGCTACCGTAGCGATATGCACAGCGTCTACGAGAGTTTGGACCTGGTGGTGCAGAGCTCCGTCACCGAAGGCATGCCGAACGTGGTCCTGGAAGCGCTGCTTATGCGCGTCCCGGTCGTCGCGACTGGTGTCGGGGGCACGGCGGAGATCCTGGCGGATGGGAAGATGGGGCGCTTGATACCAGCCGGGGATCTTCGCGCACTGGTGGACGGCATGCGCGAGGTGCTGACCGGATCAGCGCATGTTACGGAGTGGATCGAAACGGGAGAACGGCATGTCCGCACTTGTTTCAGCCACACCGCGCGCTTGCAACGCATTATGGGCGTATACGACGAGACCTTAAGGGAAATCGACTGACGTGCTGCTGTATCTCGGCTTTCTGTTCTCGATATTCCTGGATTACGTCCGTCCAGCGTCGTACTTGCCGATCATAGGCGCGCTACGCCTTAATAGCCTCGTGCCGTTGACCGTATTGCTGGCTACGGTGTTCTACAAAAGTGTCGTGAGCGACCAGGAGCTGTTTCGACATAGAAATTCACGCTGGCTGCTGTTCTTTATGGCCTTGCTGGTGATATCGGTATTGACCGCCGACGTTACCGAGTTTTCCTTCAATATGTTCACCGCGGTACTGGGATTTGTATTCTGGTACTACATGATCATCAAGCTCGTGACGACCGAACCGCGTATGCGTGGCTTGTTCGCTACGCTGGTCCTGTCACATGTCGTGCTGCTCGCGCTGAATCCTCAGTTGATACTGAACCCGGCGGTCCGTTCATATATCTATGGCAACACCTTCCTCGGAGATGGAAACGACTACTCGATGTCGGTTGTCATTGTCATACCCATGTGCCTTTACCTGCTCATGCGTTCGAAATCGTTATGGACCCGGTTGCTCTGGATGACGGCTCTGGCGGGCCTCATGCTGGCAGTAATCGGCACTCAGTCACGCGGCGCATCGATTGCCCTGGCCTGTGTATTCCTGTTTCTGTGGTGGAAAGGACGGCAGAAGATCATCGGGGTGGCGCTGATCGCTGCGGTCGTGGCGGCCGTCATCAGCTACGCACCGGACGCCTATTTCGACCGGATCAACACCCTGTCCAATTACGAGGAGGAAGGCTCGGCGATGGGGCGCATTACGGCTTGGAAGACCGCAGTGCGCATGGCCGCGGCGCATCCGCTGCAAGGCGTCGGGTCAGGGCATTTTGCGGTCAAACTCGGCACCGAGTTCCGGCCTCCGGAGTTTGGCAACAGCATGATGCCCTGGTTGACGGCGCATTCCATGTATTTTCTCCTGCTGGGCGAGCTTGGCATTCCGGGCGTCACCTTCCTCCTGGCCATGCTCATTGGCAACTTCTTCATCAATAACCGCCTGATGCGCGAGGCGCGCGATAAACAGTCCGAACTGGCGAAGCTGTTCATGATGCTGAACGCCAGCCTGGTGGCCTTTGCGATCGGTGGCGCCTTTCTTTCGGTTGCCTACTATCCCCATTTGTATGTGCTCGCAGGCATTTGGACGGCGGCCGGTTTCATTCTCAGACACCAGCTAGCGGAACAGCAGGAAGGCGACGATACGGCGACCCAAGAATCGCCCGAGCAACGTGCAGAACGCCTGGTTTGGGGGCACGCTCCTTCCAAAGAATTGGACGTGACGCGATGAAACAAACGTCGCGCGCCAAGATACTGATCGCCAATTCGACCTTGCATATCGGCGGTGCGGAGGAGGTCATCGCGACGCTCTGCCGGCATATCGATCGAACCCGCTTCGATGTCTCGGTCTGCTATCTCAAGGAACAGGGTACGGTCGGCGAAAAGATCGCGGCGGAGGGCACCGAAGTGTTCGGCATTCCACGCAGCCGACGCTTCAAGACCGATTACTTCACCGCATTAGGGCTACGCCGGGCAATTCGTTCCCGCGGCGTGCAACTAGTCCATTCGCACGATGTCCATGCCCTGGCCGATACCACGCTTTGCCGATTAACGACCCCGGGCATTCGCACCGTCCATAGCTTCCACTATGGCCATTACCCCCATCGTGAGAAGCCCAACCGGAGGATCGAGGCGCTCTGCTGGCGCTTTCTCGATCAGCCGGTCGCGGTCTCTCGCGTCCAGCGGGACGCCATTGCACGCCTTTACCGTATCCCCGAGGGGCGCATCGACGTGCTCTGGAACGGCGTCGACCGGCAGGTGGGTGGACCGATTCCCGAGTTCATCGCACGTGAGCGCAATCGAGGCCGAATCGTTATCGGCTCGATCAATACCTTGATCCCGCAGAAAGGCATGTTCGATCTTCTGGAGGTGGCCGCGCGTCTCAAACAGCAAAGTGCGCATCCGCATGTGTTCCTCGTGGCGGGTGAGGGTCATCTGCGCGCTGCGCTCGAGTCGCGAAGGCATGCCTTGGGCCTGGACGATGACGTGATCTTTCTCGGTTGGGTCCAGAATACCGCGCGCGTCATGATGGATCACATCGATGTCTTTTTCCAACCGTCGTTATGGGAGGCCATGTCGATCGTCTTGCTCGAGGCCATGGCGGCACAACGCGCCATCGTTGCCACAGCTGTCGGGGAGACGCCGCTCATGGTGGAACACCAGACATCGGCCCTGCTCACCGACGCCGGCGATATAGACGCGATGGCCGGTGGATTGAGCCGGCTGCTGGCGTCGCCCGAACTGCGCCTCCAACTTGGGGCGAACGCAGCGCAGCGTTACCGCGAGAACTTTACCGCCCAAGCCATGGTGGAACGCCACATGGCACTGTACGACCGGGTACTTGCGCGCGGTCTGCGCTCGACAAGGCTTTTGGGACAGTGGTCCAGATGAAAATTCTCTTTCTTTCCCAGATCGTCCCCTACCCGCCACACGGCGGCGTGTTGCAGCGCGGTTACAATCTGCTGCGGGAGATCGGCAAATATAACGAGGTCCACCTGCTTGCATTCTTGCACACGGATATACTCGACACACCGGCGCGCGTGGAGGAGAGCGAAGAGGTACTCCGACGGCATTGCGCAAGCGTGCAGTACTTTCCGTTATGGCCGAAGCGGTCTCGCGTGCACAAGGTCGCGGCCTTCGGGGCCGGCCTGCTATACCAGAAACCCTTCAGCGTTCTGGCACATCTGTCCGGGGCCTACCGCAACGCGATCAAAAGCACTTTGGAGACGCGCGGGATCGACCTCCTGCACGTGGACACCATCGGCCTGGCGCCGTATCGGCGCTTTGCGCAGGGCCGCCCGTCGGTCCTGACACACCACAATATCGAATCCCAGCTCATGGCGCGGCGCGCCGAGGTCGAGACCAATACACTGCATAAATTTTATGTGGCCCAGCAGGCAAAACGGTTGCGCGGCTACGAGGCGGAGCAGGGTCCACTATTCGATGCAAACATCGTGATGTCGCCGAACGACCGAGACAATCTGATCTCGATTGCGCCGGGCGCCCGAACTGCGATCGTTCCGAACGGGGTCGACACGGACTACTTTACAGCGGCCACGGACGATCACGAGCTTGCCACTATTTATACCGGCGGCATGAATATGTATGCCAACAAAGACGCGGTGCTGTTCTTTCTCCGAGAGATCTGGCCTACGGTACTGCAACAGTATCCGGGCGCTAAATTTTATGCGATCGGACAGGACCCGCCGCGCGAACTTCTCGACCACGCAAGGCAAGACGCGAGCCTGGTCGTCACAGGTTTCGTCGACGACGTGCGACCCTATGTGCGCAAAGCCGCTGTGTATGTGGTTCCGCTTCGCGTCGGCGGCGGAACACGCCTCAAGGTGCTGGATGCGCTGGCGCAGGGTAAGGCCATCGTCTCAACCTCCGTGGGCTGCGAAGGCATCGGCGTGACGCACGGCAAAGACGTCTTCATCGAAGACGAGGCGGCCGACTTCGCGGCACGTATCAATGCGCTCTTTGCCGATGCAGCGTTGCGTCGCACCCTGGGCCGTGCCGCCCGGGACCTCGCGGAGAAGCGGTACGGCTGGCCCGCCATTGGAAAAGACCTTCAAAACCTTTACGAGTCGCTTAGCCATCCGGCCAACAACGAATCCGATACCCTGGTCGGTTGACGCCCGACGTCTCCGCCAGAGCGATCACGACAACAACGACAGAGCGACAAACTTCATGTGTGGAATTGCGGGGATATTATTGAAAGCGGCCGGTGCGCAGGTCGATGCGGAGCAGCTGACCCGCATGCGAGATCTGATGGTGCACCGGGGGCCAGATGATGGCGGTTTGTACGATGATGGCAACGTCGGTCTATGCCATCGCCGCCTGAGCATCATCGGCTTGAGCACCGGGCACCAACCAATGCATGGTGGCGACCCCCGCTACTGGATTGTCTTCAACGGCGAGATCTACAACTATCGCGAATTGAGAAACGAGCTGAAGCGGCGCGGGCACGCGTTCCGTACGGAGTCCGATACGGAGGTGATCGTCAACGCCTACGCCGAGTACGGCGCAGAGTGCGTACAGAAACTCAATGGCATGTTCGCGTTCGCGATCTGGGACACACAAACGCGCAGCCTGTTTCTGGCACGCGACCGAATGGGCGTAAAGCCTTTGTATTACTTCGACGGTCCTGGAGGCTTTGTCTTCGCATCGGAGATCAAGGCTTTGTTCGCCAGTGGGCAGGTCCGTGCCGGCCTCGATCAGGCGCGGGTCCGGGAATACTTCCTGTACCGGGGAGTAACCGGCGAGAACACGCTGTTCTCAGGCGTTCGCTCGTTGCTTCCAGGGCACTGGATGCGCGTAACCGTCGATAGCTGCGAAATACGCCAATACTGGACGCAGCGGCGCCCGGAGTTTCCGGTGCCCTGCACACTGGACGGCAGCGTGGCACGGCTGGAAGAACTTCTGGTCGACGCGGTCCGGATCCGCTTGATGAGCGAAGTCCCCTTGGGCACCTTCTGTTCCGGCGGCGTGGATTCCAGTTTAGTGACCGCCATTGCGGCCCGCCAGCTGGGTGAGGGTGTCAATACCTTCTCAGTGGGCTTCAGTGATGCCGCGTACGATGAAACCCGCTTTGCACGCATCGTGGCGCAGCGTTACGGGACTCGCCATCACGAGTTGGTCGTCGAAAACGCAGAATTCGCCGCACATCTCAACGAATTAGTCTGGCTCAACGACGAACCGCTGCATTTTGCGAACTCCGTACAAATCTACGCCATCAGCCGTTTGGCGAAACAGTTCGTGACGGTCGTTCTGACCGGGGAGGGTGCGGATGAACTGTTCCTCGGCTATCCACGTTATCAAGTTCCCCAGATTCTGAATCGGGTTCGTCATTTCGGACCTGTGCTGCGCCCGTTGCTCGGCGTGCTCGGCCGTATATCCGACGATCACCGCCTTCGCAAGCTGGAGTACTTCTTCCGCCGCGACGTGGATAGCGCGATTCTTTCGAGTTCGGCGACCAACGCGTCCGAGGACGTAGACGCGTTGCTTGCGCCGCAGGCGACGCGCTCTGACGTCTATCCCGAAGCGGTGCTGGCGCGCTATCGCGACCTGCCGGATATCGGCGCCCGTCTGTCGCTTCAGGATCAAAACACCTACCTGGTGTCGATTCTCAACCGTCAGGACAAGATGAGCATGGGCGCAAGCATCGAAGCGCGCGTCCCATTCCTCGACTATCGGATCGCCGAATTCGCCAACGCGTTGCCGTCCGGTTGCAGAACGCGCCGGCTGCGTGGCAAGGAAGCGGTCAAACGGGTCGCCCGGAAGTACCTGCCCGATGAGGTGGTATACCGGCGGAAATCGGGCTTCGGTGTCCCGCTTGCGGCCTGGCTGCGCGACGATGCAGGCATGGGCGCACTGGCCGAACGGGTCTTCAATGCTGGGCTTGGCGAAGGCGTTCTCGACCAACAGCGATTGCGCGAACTTTGGCGCGATCACCGCGCCGGGACTGCAGATCATGCGGAATTGCTGTGGACGACACTCAGTTTTCTGGTCTGGCGCGAACGGTTCGCGGTTTAGGAAAGGCGCCACCGCACAGCCGGTCGTATCCTGCCCTAAAGGAGTGGCCCCGGTAGCACAGCTACCGGGGCCACTTTGCTACCGATCAATGCACCGTGGTATTGACCGCGCCCGAGTATTCGCTCTCCTGGCCGTCCACGTCTATGGCAGTGACCACGAAGTAATAGGTCGCAGGCGCCATGCCTTGAATGGTGTGCGTTGTGGCGCTCGGGTCCGAGACATTGACGCTGCTGGTATAGTTCCCCGCGGACGTTCCGTAACGGATACGGAAACTCGCGATCTGGCTAAGCGACAGAGCGCTGCCGTCGGCGCGCGTTGCCGGCGCAACCCAGCCCAACGTCACATCGCGTGACACTGGTTCCGCACTGTTCACACTAATGCTGAAGGGCGCCAACTGAGCGCTCGCCTGGCCGTCGCTTACACGGATCACGATATTGCCGTACGTCCCCACGTTCGATTCCGTAGGCGTACCGCTCAAACGACCGGTCGCGCTGTTGAAGCTCGCCCAGGCGGGCCGGTTGGTAATGCTGAAGGTCAGATTATCGCCGTCGAGATCCATTGCCGCAGGAGTGAAGGCGTACGCCGATCCGGCGTCGACGCTGGTCGCCGGTGCACCGCTGATGCCGGGCGCGTCGTTGACGTTGACGACCGTGACGGAGAAGGCCGGCAAGGAGGCGCTCGCCGTCCCGTCGCTGACCCGGATGACGATGTTGCTATAGGTACCCACGTGACTGTTGGACGGCGTACCCGACAGGCGACCCGTAGTACTGTTGAAGCTCATCCAACCTGGCCTGTTCACAATGCTGAAGCTGAGCGAATCGCCGTCCGCATCGCTGGCACTCGGCGTAAACGTATAGGCAGCGCCCTGATTAACGGAGGCGGCCGGCGTGCCTGTGATGCTCGGCGCCCTGTTCGGCGCGACGTAGGCCGACACGGTGATACCGAATGCGGGCAATGCCGTGGAGGTCGTGCCATCGCTGACCCTGATCCGGATGTTGCTGTACTGCCCTACCTGAGCGTTTGACGGTGTACCCGACAGACGACCCGTGGCCGTGTTGAATGCCGCCCAACCGGGGCGGTTTTGGATACTGAAGGTCAATGTGTCGCCGTCTGCGTCGCTTGCCGACGGCGTGAAGCTATACGCATGGGTCGCGACCACGGCGCCCTGAGGCTGGCCGCTGATCGTCGGAGCCCGATTGGCGTGCCCGACGGTGATATTGAACGCGGGCAGGGTCGTTGCGCTCGTGCCGTCGCTCACGCTGATCCGGATGTCGGTATAGGTACCGGCGTGGCTGCTGGACGGCGTGCCGGACAAACGGCCAGTCGAAGTGCTGAAAGCAGCCCATGCAGGACGGTTCAGGATGCTGAACACCAGGCGGTCACCATCGGCGTCACTGGAAGAGGGCGTGAAGACGTACGCATTGCCTACCGTCGCCGCTGTCGCCGGTGTACCGCCGATAGTCGGCGCCCGGTTGGGTGACTCGGGCTCCGGGTCCACCGCTTCGTCCGGTTCCGGTGCCATCCCGTCCGCCGTCGTTAGCGCAGCCGCCAAGGTTGTCAGAGTCGTATCGTCGGCCTGCGCGACATTGGTGATGGTGGCGTCGAACAAACGGCTGGCGCCCGCCGCCAAAACGGTGCGGGCTGCCTGTGTCGTACTACCTGCCGGGATGGCGGCGACGGATTGGCGCAGCGCAGCGACTTCCGGACGCGCGTCGACCGAGGCGACGGCGTTCAGCAGACGGGTTGCCTGAGTGACCATAGCCTGCGGTATGCGAACGCTGCTCGTCAGCGCATTGCTCGGCGTGGTCGGCAGCGTCTGCATGATGGAACTGTCCATTGCCGCAACAGCCGACGTGCCGTTCACTTCGAGCCGGTTCTGAAACTGCTCGACGAGGATCTGCGTCGCTGCCACGCTGGCGACGGCAGAAGCACGGGCGTCCATACCGGCGGCACCCTGTCCATCCAGCCGGCCATCGGCGATGTCGGCCGCGATCGCCCTCACGATGTCGTTGTGTGGTCGGATGTATCCGGCCAATGCAAGTCCGGTCCGCGTACGACGCATCAGCTCGCCCAGTGCCTCGGACGAACGGACGATGTTCGCGATATTGGACTCGGTGATTTCGGTGAAAGCCGGACTTGGAATCGTTGACGTATCCAGACCGAAATTCATCTCCCGTATCACAATGGCGCTGGCCGTCTCGACATTTGCCTGGGTGAAACCGCCTGGCATAGCGCGCGCTGTTTCCACGATGAGTGTCGTAAAGGGATTGAGGTTTACCCGCTTCTGGCTGCGCGAAAACGAGACGGACTTGAGCGTGAAATCCGGCCGCATGCCGGTCACCAGGTCCGTGCCGCGGATGGCCTCGAGCGTGATGGGGAAAGGGTTACCCTTGGCTTTGAAGCTGAGGGAGTAGTTGGCGAAGGCATCGCTTTTGTGGGAGGCCATGAGGCCGCCCTCCGAATCAAAAATGAAGATGTCCGCGTTGATCACCGGACCGTCGCCCACGCTACCCGTCAACGCGAAGGTCTCGTAACCGTCGTCGATCGAAGTACTGTTGCTGTTGCCGCCACCCCCGCCGCCACAAGCCGTAAGCGCCATCGTCAGCGCCGCAGTGAAGATGGACTTCGAGACCATCCCGACGCACTTTTGAGCATTCCGCATTACTGAGCCCCCGAACCGTTACCTGCTTGTCAGCGCGTGTTCCAAACGAATCTTCCCCAGGCTCCCTGCACGCCACGTCCGCTTGTGTATAGGGTCGGCAATACCGTGGGAATTGTTCGGGGTCCTCGTCGCAACTCGGCTGCGAAAGGGGTCACAAGGCGAACAAATTTATCTGCGGCGTCGGTCTATGCGCGGGGGCTAGGAGGCGTCGGGTATTTGACGCGAGACAGGTCGCAATGGCTTTCTGTTTCGGTAATCGATCAAGAGGTTACCGCTTGGCACCAAAAATGCTCATCAGACGGACGATGCCTTGCGGGAACTGTGACAAGCCTCACATCACCCGGAGCGGGCCTGGGTATCCTTGGCGCGCGGCGACCAACCGGAACAGCAAGCCGCCGGACCACGAGCCAATAAGAAGGAGTGACCAAGAACGTGCATATCGCCAAGGGACTGATCGGTTCGGGGCTGGTACTGGGGATTTTGCTCAGCGGATGCGGCGGAGGCGGTGGAGGCGGGACAGACGGCGCGACATCGACGGGATCACCAGCGGCGCCCGCGAGCGCCGAGTCCCGTACAGGCCAGGTCACTATCGCGTGGGATAGCGCTCCAACCGACATGCATGGAGCATGCACGGTGGGAATTCAGGGGTACCGCATCAACCTGGGGTTGTCGCCGGGTCTCTATTCGAGAACCGACTTCGTGGGGCGCGACCAATTGATCTGCAGTGCGGTAGGCAGCACAGCTTGTGGCAACATTGAACGCTGCAGCTACACCATTTCGGGCTTGACCACCGCCTCGTGGTACATCTCGGTTCAGTCCGTCGACCTGTACGGAGGCGTCAGTGCTTATTCGGATCCCGTCGTTGCAACCGTCTACGTGAACTGATCGCTAGAGCTAGACGTCGAAACTTCGTTTTCAGCCGACTCACAAAGCACCGTCCGGCCTTCCGCCTGTAGCATGTCGATCAGCCGGATTAACGGCAGCCCGATTAGCGCCGTCGGGTCATCGCCCTCCATACGGGCGAACAAGGCGATCCCCAAACCTTCCGACTTGAAACTGCCGGCACAATTCAACGGCTGTTCGCGGCGCACGTAATGTGCGATCTCCTGATCCGACAATGGTCGGAAGACTACGGAATACGGCACGACATCCGACTGCACGCGGTCCGATACTGAGTTAAAAAGACAGAGACCCGTAAAGAAGGTCACGCGTTGTCCAGATAGAAGGCGCAGCTGTTCGCACGCGCGTTCCACAGTGCCGGGTTTGCCGAGGATCCGTTCGCCAACGACCGCAACCTGATCCGAGCCGATGATCAGACCGCCGCCGGCCCGGGCCGCGCCCGCGCGGGCTTTGGCTTCCGCAAGCCTTCGCACCAGATCGATTGGCGATTCGTCGGCACGCGACTGTTCGTCGATGTCTGGCGAACAGACGCTGAACGCCAAACCCAGCCGGTTGAGAAGCTCTTGGCGGTAGGGCGAACTGGAAGCAAGAACGAGAGGCGGTGCTGAGTTCATGGGCGGCCGGAGACCTGGTGCGTCGG
>JBAYTM010000031.1:0-10753 GCA_041675685.1 Thiohalobacteraceae bacterium | reverse complement strand
ATGCGCGGCACCTTCGCCAACATCCGCTTGCGCAACCTGCTGGCGCCCGGCACCGAAGGCGGCGTGACCCGGCATCTCCCCGACGGTGAACAGATGTCCATCTACGACGCCGCCATGAAATACCGCGACGAAGGCGTGCCGCTGATCGTCATCGCCGGCAAGGAATACGGCTCCGGCTCGTCACGCGATTGGGCGGCCAAGGGCCCGCGCTTGCTCGGTATCTGCGCGGTGATCGCGGAAAGCTACGAACGCATCCACCGGTCGAACCTGATCGGCATGGGCATACTGCCTTTGCAGTTCAACGCGGGCGAGGACGCCGACGCGCTCGGCCTCGACGGCTCCGAACAGTTCGACATCCAGGGCCTGGACAATGGCGCGGCGAAAAGCGTCCGTGTCAAAGCCACCAAAGCGGATGGCAGCAGCAAGTCCTTCACCGCCCGCGTGCGCATCGACACGCCCCAGGAGGTGGAGTATTACCGGCACGGCGGCATCCTGCAGTACGTACTGCGACAGTTGGCGGCTTGATGGGTTTATAACGGGAACCGCAAAGGCGCAGAGGCTGTGAAGAGATATTTTTGAACCGCCAAGGCGCCAAGAACGCCAAGATAGAGCGATTGTAAAACCGGTTTTGAAGTCGACTTGTTCGTTAGTCGTGCTGGGTGCCTTTGGCGTCTTGGCGGTTCAAATCGCTTCCCTTGGCGCGTTTTGCGTCTTGGCGGGACATGCATAAGGCCTCACAGAGAAAGACTATGGATCTGACATCCCTCACTGCTGTTTCCCCCGTCGATGGCCGCTACGCGGGCAAGACGGAATCGCTGCGGCCGATCTTCAGCGAATACGGACTGATCCGTCACCGCGTTCTGGTGGAGATCCGCTGGCTACAGGCCTTGGCCGCGCACCATGGCATCCCCGAGGTGTCGCCGCTGGGCGCGCATGCGACCAAAGTCCTGGAAGATGTATTCAACGACTTCGGCGAAGACGACGCCCGGCGCGTCAAAAACATCGAGCGCACCACCAACCACGATGTGAAGGCGGTCGAGTATTTTCTCAAGGAGAAGATCGCAGGCAACGCGGAGCTGGAGGCGGTCAGCGAGTTCATCCACTTCGCCTGCACGTCCGAGGACATCAACAACCTCGCCTATGCCCTGATGCTGCGCGAAGCGCGCGGACAGGTACTGTTGCCATTGATGGACCAGACGATAAGCGCCATCGCCGCGCTGGCGCAGACCAATGCCGACCTCCCGCTGCTGGCGCGCACCCACGGACAACCTGCCACACCAACCACGCTCGGCAAGGAGATGGCGAACGTCGCGTACCGGCTGCGGCGTCAGCGCGAGCAACTGGCGCAGGTGCCGATGCTCGGCAAGATCAACGGCGCCGTCGGCAATTACAACGCGCATCTCATCGCCTATCCCGAGGTCGACTGGCAGGCCTTTGCGGAAACCTTCGTCACCGGGCTCGGGCTCGAGTGGAATCCCTACACCACCCAGATCGAACCGCATGACTACATCGCCGAGATGTTCGACGCCATCGCCCGCTACAACACGGCGCTGATAGACTTCGCGCGCGACGTGTGGGGCTACATCTCACTCGGCTATTTCAAACAGCGGACCATCGCGGGCGAAGTGGGCTCCTCGACCATGCCGCACAAGGTCAACCCGATCGATTTCGAGAACGCGGAAGGCAATCTCGGGATCGCCAACGCCCTGTTCGACCACCTTGCCGCCAAGCTCCCGATTTCACGCTGGCAACGCGACCTCTCCGATTCCACGGTACTGCGCAATCTCGGCGTCGGCGTCGCGCATACCGCGATTGCCCTAGAATCTCTGTTGCGCGGAATCGGCAAACTGGAACCCAACCCGCTGCGTACCGCGGAAGATCTGGACGCCACCTGGGAGGTATTGGCCGAGGCCGTGCAGACGGTCATGCGGCGTTACGGCATCGAAAAGCCTTACGAGAAGCTGAAAGAATTGACGCGCGGCAGGGGTATAGACGCCGAATCCATGCGTACGTTCATCGATACGCTGGACATCCCGGCCGACGCCAAGCAACGCCTGCGCGATCTGACGCCGGGCCGGTATATCGGCAACGCCGTCGAGCAGGCGCGGGATATTTAACGTTTGAAAGCCGCACCACGACGCGCGCCGGTGGCAATTGCGTGGTTTGCACTCCGCAAACCCGGTCTGCGTCACTTGAAAATCCGCCGCATTACGGCATCATCGGCCCATGACAGCCGATTCCATTGAAACCGATGACGCGGGCTACCTGATCGCGCCCGCCGCTTGGCCGGGCGACTCTTCCGCAATCCACGCCATCCGCGAGCAAGTCTTCGTACGGGAGCAAGGCGTGCCGGCCGAGCTCGAATGGGATGGCCTCGATCCGGATTGCGCACACCTGCTCGCCTACGACATGCAGGGCAACGCCATCGGCACCGCCCGGATGCAGGCCGACGGCCATATCGGGCGTATGGCGGTGCTGCGCGAATGGCGCGGCCGCGGTGTCGGCAGCGCCTTGCTGTCGATGCTGATCGATCTGGCGGCGGCGCACGGCTTGGACGAAGTCTTTCTCGACGCGCAGGTCGCGGTCGTCGACTTCTATCATCGCCACGGCTTTATCGGTTCGGGTGAGGAATTTTCGGCCGCCGGCATTCCGCATCTGCGCATGGCGCGCTTCACGACCGACCCCTGAACCGCCGGAGGCCGTCCGCCTTGCCTACCATTGCTTTCAGTGATGCCGATACCGACGGCTGTATCGTCGGCGAAACCGCTGAGGACTACGCGCTCGCCAGCCGGGACGACAATCGTCGCGCCGCCGCATTGCTGGCGGCCCAAGCGCGTCGGCAACTGGAGCTGTTCACGCCCGATCTCGAGCCGGCGCTGTACGATCGAACGGACTTCGTCGAGGCGTTGGCCCGGCTCGTCGTCGACAACCCACGGGCGCGCATCCGTATCCTCGCGAAGGACCTCGAGCGAACCGTCAAAGAGGGGCACCGGCTGGTTGAACTCGGGCGTCGCCTCAGCAGCTATGTGGAGATCCGGCGCGTGCACGAAGATTACCAGGACGACAACCAGAGCTTTCTCCTGACCGACGACTACGGATTGCTGCACCGGCATTTCGCAGCACGCTTCGAAGGCAGTTTCAGCTGCAAGGCGCCGCTCGAAGTGCGGCGCCTGCGTGCCCTTTTCAATGAGATCTGGGATCGCAGCGAACCGGATGCGAACCTCAGGCGGCTACACCTGTGAACTCCTTGCAGCGCCTTGCCGGGCTGTTCTGCCTGCTCCTTGCCCTCCTGTCCGTCGGCGTCATGGCCGCCGATCGGATCGAGGTCGTGCCCTTACAGAACCGCAGCGCCGCGGAGCTCATGCCGTTGGTCCGCCCCATGCTGAATGAAGGCGAGGCATTGAGCGGCACGGGTTACCAGCTGATCCTGCGCGCGGCACCGGCACGGCAGGAGGAAATCCGGGCGCTGATCGCGCAGCTCGATCGTGCGACGCAAACGCTGCGTATCAGTGTACGTCGCGCATCACATGAGGCGATCGAACGGGAACGTATACAGGGCCATGTCGCGATCGGGACCCAAGGCAACGAGCTCGAGCTACGCGGTCGCGCGATCGTCCGCAGCACGGCCGACAAGGGCGACGAGCGCAACCATTTCCAGGTCACCGCGCTCGAGGGGACACCCGCCTACATCCATACCGGAGAGGCGTTCCCGGTGCCGACACAGACGGGCATAATCGTCAACGGCCGTCCGGTGATCGCGCAGGGCGTCGAATACCAACAGTTGCATTCCGGCTTCTACGCGCTCGCGCGGGTCCAAGGTTCCGAGGTCGTCGTCGACATCAGTCCGCAGCGGGAGACGCTGAGTCCACAGGGTCGCAACCGTATCCAGACGACATCGCTCACGACCACCGTACGCGGCCGTCTGGACGAATGGCTGGAGCTCGGCGGCACGAGCCAGCAGCGCAGTCACCAAGGCGGCGGGCTCCTTCGTAGCACCCGCAACGCGGGCGAAACGGAACAGACGCTCTGGCTCAAGGTGGAGTCCGTCGAATAACCGCAGAGCCCGTCGCGCTTCTGCTCGGCAACGAGCGTCCCGCTCTAGAAGCTGCCTGAGCAGCTTTTACACCGGCGCCGCAGGTCTTACAGGCGTGCTCCGGCTCGCGTCCATGGCGGTCCCCGCCCGGATCGCAAACACCCGTGCGTTGAAGAAATTTCGTTATGGCGCGCAAAGCGGTGTTCCGCATTGCCAAGCGCGAGGCGCATGCCGAGCGGATCGTATCCGAGTTGCAGGCGAACGGCGTCGAGCCTGGAAACTGTCCGTCTTGTTTCCCGATCGGCGGTGGCCGCGATGTCGTGCATGAACACCATACCGAGGCGCCCGGGATTGCGGCCGGCCAGCCCCGCGGGCGCCCGCTAGAAGCCCATATCGAGGAATGCGCTGAATGCCAGCATGCCACCGTCGCGGCGCGCCTTGACAGCACCGGTACACTCCTGCTTCCATGGCCGCGCCGACCCCACGTCGGAAAGCTCGCAGCATGGCTATCGGCCCACGTGCATCTCTCCGCGGCTTGCGCCAAATCAAAGTTCCACATGCGCTGCGGATCTACTATAACGTCGAAAAGCGGGAAAACCGCTACCTGCCATTTGAGAGACGGATCGAACATGGCCCTCCGCCGCCAAGACCTCGGTCATCCCATCGCAGACGCCATCAATAGCGTCCTGGTCGCCGAGCGAGAAGCCAACCAGGCGCTCGCGGACGCAAAGGCGGAAGCGGAACGCATTCTCGACGCGGCGCGACAACGCGCTGCGCGCATCCTGCAACGCGCCGACGGCCGAATCACCTTTAGCCATGTACGCTGCAGCCAGGGCGTCGCACGCGCGATCGATGGCCAGGTGCAGGAACATCACCGGCGACTGGCCGAACTCAGTCAGCGCCTCGAACTCAGCGACGCCCAGATCGACGGTATCGTCGCCAGGCTGGCCGCCGCGATGACCGGTGCCGAGGAAGGCGGCGATGGCTGACAGCGGGCGCTACGACTATATCCAGACGCGCTTGCAGGCGCGACACGGACAACGACCTACCGCGGCGACCTGGCAACGACTCACCGCCTTGCGCGACCTGTCGCTGTTTCTGCAGACCGCACGCAGCAGCGGGCTGCGTCCCTGGCTGGAAGGCTTTGCACCGGACACGCCGCCACACCGCATGGAACAATTGCTGCGTCAGCGCTTCCGTGCCGAGGCCCAGCTCGTCGCGAGCTGGCAGCCGCGCGCCTGGCAGGCGGCCACCGCGTGGATCGCACATTGGATCGATCTACCCGCCCTGGGCGGCCTGTTGCGGCTGGAGCAACCGCCGGCCTGGATGCGTGAAGATCCGGATTATGGACCGCTCGCCGAACTGCCGCGTGCAGCGCGCGGAGAGGCCATGTCACACAGCCGCTGGGCGGCACTCGCGCCGGCTGCGGGGCGGAGTATCGATCTGCGGCGGGTGTGGTTCGCCCGGTGGCGGAGACTTTGGCCGCAACAGCGCGACAAGCAGCTCGAGCTGCTGGCTACGGCCTTGCAGCAGCAGTTACCGCAAGGCGACGCCACAGCCACCAGTCCGGCCGCCGATGCCGCCGCGCGTGAACACTGGCGCAGCTGGCTGAAATTCCGCTTCCGCCAGCACACTCGCTCGCCGCTGACGCCGATGTTGTATCTGTTCATGCTGGCACAGGACGTCGAACGTTTGCGCGGCGAATTGTTGCAACGGCGTCTGTTTCCTCCGCCTGCCGAGGCCGCCTAAATGGCCTTCCGACCGGAACCCGCACGCTGGTTCGAGTGTCTGGTCGCACGCGACGATCTCGCGTTCACGCTCGAAGTGCTGGCCGAGACCGGCCAGATTCAGCTGGAAAGCGACCTGGTGGACGACGGCGCGGGGCTCACCGACTTGCGTTCACTGCTTGAGGAATTTCACCAACTCGCCAGCCGGTACCGGCTGTATTGGCCGGAAGCCGCTGCACCTGTGACCCTGACCGGCAAACCGGCGCGCACGCTCGAGCGCGCCTTGCGGCAGCTGCGCGACTGGGGCACACAGGCCGATGCCCCGATTCGAGAACTGGAACGCCTGCAGGCGGAAAGCGCGGAGCTGGTCCGACAGCAACAATGGCTCCTGGCGCTGCAACAGGCCCTGCCGGAGGGCAGTGCGCTCGATGTAAGCGAGCTCGTGAACACCGGCCCCCTGCTCTGCACGCTGCTGTATCGCGTTGCGGAACAGGCCGAGATTCCGCCGTTGCCGCCCCAATGGCTCAGTTGGACGATCGAGCAACCGCTCGGCGGGGATCTGCTGTTGATCGGCCCCGCGGAGCAGCGCGCGCAACTCGAGCACGACCTGAGCGCGCATCGGGTGCGCGTCATTCCGCTCGCCGATTGGCTGCATGGCACGCCGCGCGCGGCGGCGTCGCAGATCGCGGCGCGCCTGCAGATCTACAGCCGGGATCGCAAAACACTGCAGCGTCAGTTGCTCACCCTGTCCGACCGCTTTGGCTTGAGCGACGTGCTGGGCGAAGTCGCCCGTCTGGACTGGTTCCTGCGCAACGTGCGTTACCAGGAAAGTGGCGCAAACCTCGCCTGGGTACGGGGTTGGAGCAGCGCACCCGCGGCCGACGTGCTGCAATCGCAACTGGCAACGGCCGGCGTCCGCGCGCTGGTACGGTTCACGGCGCCGCCACAGGATCGTCGGCCGCCGCTGGTGTTGCGCAATCCGCGCTGGGCACGCGCGTTCGAGATGTTTCCGCGGCTGCTGGGCATGCCCTCGGCGCAGGAGGCCGATCCGAGCAGCGTACTGGCCCTGGTCGTGCCGCTGTTGTTCGGTTACATGTTCGGCGACCTCGGACAGGGTTTCGTCATCCTGCTCGCCGGACTGCTGCTGCGCAAACGTCTTCCGATCGCTGCCCTGCTGGTCCCGGCCGGCGCCAGCGCCATGCTGTTCGGATTGCTTTTCGGCAGTTTCTTCGCCCGCGAAGACCTGTTCGAGCCATTGTGGATGCACCCCATGTCGCAGCCCTTGCTGGTGCTCGGCATTCCGCTCGCGTTCGGCGTGTTGCTGCTGTGCTTCGGACTCTTGCTCAACGGCATCCAGGCGCGCTGGCGCGGTGAGGGACGCCACTGGTGGTGGCGCGAAGCGCCTGTCATCCTCATCTATCTTTCCCTGCTGGGACTGTTCTTCCATCCCGGCGCCAAACTGGCGCTGGTAATCGGCCTCGTCTGGGCGGTGGTCGGCACCTTGGTGGCCGGGCACGGTGGTCTGGCCGGCCGACTCGGCATCGCGGTCGGTGAACTGGTCGAGCAGATCTTCCAGCTGGCCGTGAACACCTTGTCGTTCTCGCGCGTCGGCGCCTTTGCGCTGGCCCATGCGGGCTTGTCGCAAGCGGTCGTCGGGCTTGCGGAAGTCGCCGGCCAGGGCGGCTGGCTGGTGCTGGTGATCGGCAATGTCTTCATCCTCGGCCTGGAAGGCCTGGTGGTATTTATCCAGACCACGCGCCTGGTCCTGTTCGAATTCTTCATTCGCTTTTTGCGCGGCGAAGGGCAGGGTTTCGCGCCGCTGCCGGCACCCGATTATCTTGCGTTCACCGATACAAGGAGTCAGTCATGAAACGGCCCGTTATCGCCATTGCTCTCACGCTGTTTGCCGGTCTTCTGTGCGCGGTCGGCACTGGCTTGCTGTTCCTGCAGCCGGCGCTCGCCCAGGAAGCGGGCGGCGCTCTTCGCGTACTGGATCCCGGCATCGTGCAGTGGGGTTATGTCGCCGCAGCACTCGCGACCGGATTGGCCTCGCTCGGTGCCGGCTTCGCCGTCGCCGGCGTCGGCAGCGCGGCGATCGGTGCGATCACCGAGAAGCCTGAGTTGCTGGGACGCACGTTGATCTTCGTCGGTCTTGCCGAAGGTATCGCGATCTACGGCCTGATCGTCTCGATCCTGATCTTGAACCGCATCGCCTGATGAACGCACCTGTCTACATCGGTGACGAGCTCGACGCGACCGGCTACCGCTTGGCCGGTGCGCAGAGTTACGTCGGCGAGACCATCGAGGACATCGACGCCTTGCTCGATGCCGCCATGCGTGACGCCCCGCTGCTGCTGCTCGGCGCAAGCTTTGCCGCAACGCTTGCGCCAAAGCGCCTGCACGACCTGCTGCGTTCGTTGCAGCCGCTGGTGGTCGTGGTGCCGGACATCCGGGGTACGGCGCCGCCGGATATTGGCGGATGGCTGCGCGGACAACTGGGGATGAATGCATGAACGACGATGTGCAGGCGCCACGCGATGCGCTCATCGGGCTGATCACGGCGACGCGCGAAGCGCGCAGTAGCGAGATACTCGCGCAGGCACGGGAACAGGCGCATGCGCGCGTCCGTGCAGCCTTTCACGAGGCGCGGGTACGGGTCAGTCGCGCCGTCGAGGAGGAACGCGTACGCGCACATGGCATGTTGGCGCTCAACGAGGCGCGGCTGGAGACACACAACCGGCAACGCTATCAGGACGCCGTCCAGCACATGCTGGCGCGCACCCGCTATCGGCTTGACGCGGCCTTGCAGGCCCGCTGGCAAGCGCCCGAACAACGCCGTCTCTGGTTGGGGCATCTGCTCGAACAGGCGTTGAAAAGTCTGCCGGCGGCGCCCTGGCGGATCGAGCACCCGCCGGGCTGGGACGACGCCGAACTCGCGCCCTGGCGCGCGCGCATCGAGGCGCACGCCGGCGCGGTGCCGACACTGCACAGCGACGATCGCATTGCAGGCGGCTTACGGGTTCAGGCCGGCGGCGCCAGTCTGGATGCCACCATCGCGGGCCTGCTGGCCGACGAACGCGCCGTGCAGGCGCGCCTGTTGGCACTGCTGGAAGCGGCGCTGCCGCCCGAGGAGGCGCCATGAGCCGCAACGGCTGTTCAATGAACGCTTGTAAAACGTTTTGTGAAATCGGAGAGCCTTCATGAGTGAGGCACGTCTTTCCTGGATCAGCGGCCCGGTGCTGCGTGCGCGGCCGCAGGGGCCGTTCGCCGTCAACGAGGCGGTGCTGATCGGCGCGCAGCAGTTGCTGGGCGAAGTGATCCGTCTGACCGAGGACGAGATCGTCGTGCAGGTGTACGAAGATACCAGCGGACTGCGACCCGGCACGACGGTACAAGGCACCGGCCAGCCGCTGGCGATCGAGGTCGGGCCAGGGCTGCTCGGCAACATCTTCGACGGTCTGCTGCGCCCGCTGGCCGGCATGGAAAGCATTCACGTCCAGCCGGGCATGTGGCGCCGCAAACCGCAATCCTTCCCGTTCGAGCCGGACGTGCGCGTGGGGGACGAAGTCGAGGGCGGCGCGCGGTTGGGCGAGATCCTGCCGGTCGAAGGCCTGCGTCAGCTGTGCCTGGTACCGCCCAATGTGCGTGGCACCGTGCGCAGTATCGAACCGGCGGGCGATTACGACGAAGACCAGCTACTGTGTGTGCTCGAGGACGGCGACCGACGTCATGAGGTCCGCATGCGGCACAGTTGGCCGGTGCGCATCCCCCGTCCGGTCGCCAAGCGTTTACCGGCCGACCGGCCGATGCTGACCGGTCAACGCATCCTCGATGCCTTGTTCCCGATCGCGCGCGGCGGCAAGGCCGCCCTCCCCGGCGGCTTCGGCACCGGCAAGACGGTGCTGCAGGAGAGCCTTGCGAAATGGTGTGACGCCGACATCATCGTCTATGTCGGTTGCGGCGAACGCGGCAACGAAATGGCCGGCGTGCTGCACGAGTTCCCGCAGTTGCAGGATCCGCGCAGCGGTCGTGCGCTCATGGAGCGCACCGTCATCATCGCAAACACCTCGAACATGCCGGTGGCGGCACGCGAGGCGAGCATCTACACCGGCGTCACCGTCGCCGAGTATTTCCGCGACCAGGGTCTGCACGTTGCGCTGATGGCGGACTCCACCAGCCGCTGGGCCGAGGCCTTGCGCGAGGTTTCGGGTCGGCTCGGCGAGCTGCCCGGCGAGGGCGGTTATCCCGCGTACCTGAGTTCCCGGTTGGCCGATTTCTACGAGCGCGCCGCCCGCGTCGAGACCCTTTCAGGTATGGAAGGCTCACTCAGTATCATCGGTGCGGTCAGTCCGCCGTCGGGCGACTTTTCCGAATCGGTCACGACCCACACCAAACGCTATGTGCGCAGTTTCTGGGGGCTGGACCGCGCACGTGCCCAGGCACGCTTCTATCCCGCCGTACACCCGCTGCAGTCCTATACCGAAGACGTCGACACCATGGCCCTGTGGTGGAAGGCCGAGGGCAGCCCGCACTGGGCCGACAATCGGCGTCGGTTCCTCGAGATTCTTGAGGAACAGGCACGCCTCGAGCGGATGGCGCGCATCGTCGGCAAGGATTCGCTGCCGCCGTATCAGCAATGTGTCCTGCTGGTCGGCGACCTGATCAATTCGGCCTTCTTGCGCCAGTCGTCCTTCTCGCCGATCGACCGATATGCCTCACCGGCCCGGCAGACGGCGATGATGAATCTGATTGCGCGTTTCATCTAGCTCGCGCTGCAGATGGTCGAGCAAGGCGTTCCTTTGAGCGCGATCACCGAGTTGCCGATCCTGCGACGCCTGCAGCGCATGGGCGAAGAGGTCTCGGAGCAGGAGCTGGACGAATTTCAGAACCTGTCGCGTCAACTCGAAACCGAACTCGGCAAACTGGAAGGGACCGAAGCGCATGCAAGCTGAACTCTCACTCTCCGGCGCGGCCACCCGGATCGATGGACCCT
>JBAYTM010000030.1:0-10875 GCA_041675685.1 Thiohalobacteraceae bacterium | reverse complement strand
TGCGCGCCAGCCCACCAAGGCCTCCTTTTTGTAAACCGGCTGGGTGCTATAGCCGCCGGTGCGTACGTCGATGCCGCTCTGATTGCGGCTTTGCGCCAGCGCCCAGGCCATGGCTTTGTTGACGCGATCCGCGAGCCGCGCCGCATCGTCGTCTTCGTCCTGCACCACCAGAACCGCCTGCATACGGTCGTTGGTTACGGATTCGGTCGCCTGGACCTGGAAGCGCACTTGGTTATAGTGGAGTTGATCCTCGGCCGACGCGGCGCCGCCCCATAACCCCGCCAACAGTATGATCAAAACGCGTGTCATCATGGTCAAAGCCCTCCTGCGATGTGCGGTGATTCTAACAGCAGGTCGCACGCGGCGTTAAGCCGCATCGTATGCCGACGAGGGTGGTAGTATCCGGTTCAATGAACGACGCCCAAAGTGCGGACAGCATCCGCAATCCGACGATCACAGCGCTGATCCTGGCCGGCGGCCAGGCTGCCCGCATGGGCGGAGTCGACAAGGGATTGGTCGAGTGTGCAGGTCAACCGCTGATCGCGCGGGTATTACACAAAGTGGAACCCTTGGTTGGCAATGTCCTGATCAGCGCCAATCGTAACCTGCCCACCTATGCCGCCTACGGATATCCGGTCCTTTGCGACAGCCGCACCGGCTATTCCGGCCCGTTGGCCGGCATCGAAAGCGGGCTGCGGGCCTGCGAGACGGAGTATCTCTGGATCGTTCCTTGCGATGCACCATTGTTCGAGGCCGAACTTTTGCAACGCCTGGTGCGCGCTTGCTTGGAAAGCGCCTGTGCGGCGGTCGTGCCGACGGATGATATGCGGGTGCATGCCACGTTTGCCTTGTTGCATAGCGACGTCCGACCGTCCTTGCAGGAATTCCTGACGGCCGGAAAGCGTAAAGCGCGGGACTGGCTGTCGGGCTTGCCCGCCATAGCAGTCGACTGCTCGGATCATGCCGAATGGTTCACGAACATCAATACGGTGGAAGACCTCGAGGCTTGCCAACACAGGATACGGAGCATGTCATGAAGATCGAACGCGGCACGTTGCCGGTACTGGGTATAGCCGCATGGAGCGGCACCGGGAAGACGACGTTGCTGGTACGACTGCTGCCGCTGTTGCGTGCCAAGGGACTCCGCGTCGGGATGATCAAGCATGCGCACCACAATTTCGATATCGACCATCCCGGCAAGGACAGCTACCGTCTGCGGAAGGCGGGCGCCGAGCAAATGTTGATCGCATCGGACCGGCGCTGGGCATTGATGGTGGAAACCCCAGGGTTGGAGGAGGCATCGCTTGGCGAAATGACCGAGCGCCTGGACCAGAGCGTGCTCGATCTGATATTGGTCGAGGGCTTCCGTCACGAAGTCTTTCCCAAGCTCGAACTGTATCGCGCAGCACTGGGCCAACCCTTGCTGTTCCCTCAAGATAGCTCCATCATTGCCATCGCAAGCGATACTTTGCTGGATATCTCGCTTCCGCAACTGAACCTCAACGACACCGAAAGCATTGCCGACTTCGTCGCAGCCTTTGCCACGGACAGCGCACGAACCACGCCCAGCACCGGACCGATTTCATGAGCGACAGAAACCTAGATCCTTGTTCTACCCCCACCGGTCTTCTAAGCGTCAGTGAAGCGCGCGCGCGCATCGACGCACTGGTGCAGCCAATCAGTGCAACGGAGCAGGTCCCGCTTTTCGACGGCTTGAACCGTGTCCTCGCCACGTCGATCAAGTCGCGCATCGACGTGCCGCCCTATATCAATTCCGCGATGGATGGCTATGCGGTGCAAGGCGATGATTTGCCCACGCAGGGCGACACGCGGCTACGCGTGATCGGGCGCGCCATGGCGGGTCAGCCCTTCGCCGGAAGCGTCTCTCGCGGTCAGGCGGTACGCATCATGACCGGCGCCGTCATGCCGGACGGTGCGGACACCGTGCTGATGCAGGAGCATGTGCGCCGCGTCGACGAGGATGATATCGAGATCGGCGGCGGCCACAGGCCGGGTGAAAACGTCCGTATGGCGGGCGAAGACATCGCGGCAGGAGACACCGTGCTGAACGCGGGCGCCTTATTGCTCCCGGCGGAGATCGGCGTCCTCGCGTCACTCGGCGTTGCGGAGATCGAGGTCCGGCGTCGGCTGCGCGTCGCCTTCTTCTCCACGGGGGACGAGCTGAGAAGCCTCGGCGAGCCGTTGGAAGCCGGGCAGATCTACGACAGCAACCGCTATACCCTGCAAGGCATGCTTGCGCGCCTGCACGTGGAGACGTTCGACTTCGGCGTCGTGCGCGATGATCGCGAAGCCATCCGCACCGCGTTTCGCAAAGCGGCCAATGCGGCGGATGTCGTGCTCACCTCGGGCGGGGTATCGGTCGGGGAAGCGGATTTTGTCAAGCAAACGCTGGACGAGCTGGGTCAGGTGGACTTCTGGAAGATCGCAATGAAACCGGGCAAACCACTTGCCGTGGGGAAAATCGACGGTGCGTTGTTCTTTGGTTTGCCCGGCAATCCGGTCTCGGTTATGGCGACCTTCTACCAGTTCGTGCAGCCGGCACTGCAGAAAATGATGGGTATAGCCCTGCAACCGCCGCTGACCTTGCAAGTTCCTTGCATGGTCGATCTGAAGAAACAGCCGGGCCGGCTCGAATACCAGCGCGGCATCCTGCGACAGAGCCCGCAAGGCGAGCTGCGTGTGACGACGACCGGCGGCCAAGGCTCGCACGTGCTCTCCTCCATGATCAAGTCGAACTGTTTTATCGTACTGCCTGCCGAATGCGCAGGTGTGCGGCAGGGCGAACTGGTCCAGGTACAACCCTTCGCAGGCTTGGTGTGATCGGAACGATGCGGCCTTGAAATGCCGCTGCCGCGGCTCCACTTGTATCCAAGGGCGGCCGCGCGCGGTTGCGACCCAACAATCCAGGAAAGGACAGGTTTTGCTATGCCGGACACCGACTCTATCGACGCCGAAGTGCTGGAAGAAGAGACCAGCGAACCACAGCGCCGCTCGGAACTCGCCCTCCCCGATTCCATGCTTCCCGGCACCCTGTACCTGTTGCCAGTCACCGATCGCCCATTTTTTCCCGCCCAAGGCGTGCCGGTGCTCATGAACGACGAGCCCTGGATGGAGACCATCAAGGGGATTGGCGAGACGGAACCGCATATGGCCGGGCTGGTCATGGTTGAAAAGCAGGAGGCCGACACTGCGACACCAGAGGACTTCGCCGCGATAGGCACGGTAGTCCGGGTGCACCATCCGATGCGCAACTCCGGCAAGCTCCAGTTTATCGCCGAGGGCCTGCGACGCATGCGGATCGTCGAATGGTTGTCGAACGAGCCGCCCTTCCTGGCACGTGTCGAGTATCCGGACGATATCCTGGGCAACGACGATGAACTCAAGGCCTACGCCATTGCGATCATCAACACTCTGAAGGAGTTGGTGCCGCTCAACCCGCTCTACAGCGAAGAGCTGAAATTTTTTCTCAACCGATTCAACCCCAACGAACCTTCCGCGTTGACCGATTTTGCGGCCAGTCTGACCACGGCACCGGGCCATGAGCTTCAAGGCGTTCTCGAAACCTTCCCGGTTCTCGATCGCATGAAGCGCGTGCTGATATTGATTCGCAAGGAGCTGGAAGTCGCCAAACTGCAAACCCAGATCCGCGCCAAGGTCGACGAAAAGATGTCGGAGCAGCAGCGCAAATTCTTCCTGCGCGAGCAGCTCAAGGCGATACAACAGGAACTCGGCATCGCGAAAGACGATCGCACAGCGGACATCGACCGCTTCCAGGAACGGCTGGCGGCGTTGACCTTGCCGGATGCTGCGCAAGTCCGGGTTGACGAAGAGCTGCAGAAGCTTTCGGTCCTCGAATCCGGCTCGCCGGAATACGCAGTTACCCGTAACTACCTGGACTGGATGACATCACTGCCCTGGGGGAAATACTCTCACGATAATCTGGATCTGGAGCATGCGCGGTCCGTTCTGGATGCCGACCACGATGGGCTCGACGACGTCAAGGATCGCATCATCGAGTTCATTGCGGTCGGGAATCTCAAAGGCGAAGTGGCCGGCTCGATCTTGTTGCTGGTCGGTCCGCCGGGCGTTGGCAAGACTTCCATCGGGCGCTCCATCGCGACCGCCCTGGGCCGAAAATTTTATCGCCTGAGCGTCGGCGGGATGCGCGACGAAGCGGAAATAAAGGGGCATCGGCGCACCTATATCGGCGCCATGCCCGGCAAATTCGTACACGCGATCAAGGAAGCGGGCGTCGCCAATCCCGTCATCATGCTCGACGAGATCGATAAGATCGGCTCCTCGTTTCAGGGCGATCCGGCATCCGCGTTACTGGAAGTTCTGGACCCCGAGCAGAACAGCGAATTCCTGGATCATTATCTCGATCTGCGTTTCGATTTATCGAAGGTACTGTTCATCTGCACGGCGAATCAGTTCGATACCATTCCCGGTCCGTTACTGGACCGTATGGAAGTATTGCGATTGTCCGGTTACATCACCAGCGAAAAACTGCTGATCACCAAGAACCATCTCTGGCCAAAACTGCTCGAACGCGCCGGCATGAAGCGCAGCCGGATCAAGATCTCGGATTCTGCGCTGCGACAGATTATCGAAGGCTACGCGCGCGAATCCGGCGTGCGCGGTCTCGAAAAGCGCCTGAACCGCATCATCCGCAAGGCAGCCGTGAAGTTCCTCACCAGCAAGACAACGCAATTGACGATCAGCGGGAAACATGTCGAGGAATTCCTCGGCAAGCCGGTATTCCAGCGCGAGAAGCCGTTCAGCGGCATAGGCGTCGTCACAGGGCTCGCTTGGACCCCACTGGGCGGTACTACGCTGAACATCGAGGCCACCCTGGTGCACAGCAAGAACCGCGGCTTCAAGCTGACAGGCCAACTGGGTGAGGTCATGAAGGAGTCGGCGGAAATCGCCTATAGCTACGTCGCCAGCCATTTGAAGCAGTACCAGGGCGACCCGGCATTCTTCGATGCCTCGTTCGTGCATCTGCATGTGCCGGAAGGCGCCACGCCGAAGGACGGCCCGAGTGCGGGGATCACCATGGCGACTGCGCTGCTGTCGTTGGCCCGCGGCGAGCGCATTCGCCGGCCGCTGGCGATGACCGGTGAACTGACGCTTACCGGCCAGGTACTACCGATCGGCGGCGTCCGCGAAAAGGTGATCGCGGCACGCCGCAGCCGGGTCTATGAGTTGATCATGCCGGAGGCCAACCGGCGCGATTACGACGAGCTACCCGAACACCTCCGTACCGGCATGCAGGCGCACTTCGCTTCGCATTTTCGCGACGTGGCGCGCATCGTGTTCGGTGAGGCTTGAGGCGAGCCCCAGGCTAAGCCTGGCTTTCCTGCGCCGCGATTTCCTTGCGCACCTGCTCCATATCCAATTCCTTGGCGCGGTCGACCAAGTCGTTGAACGCGTTCGCCGGCAACATGCCCGGCTGCGAAAAAATGACGATCTTCTCCCGAAAGATCATCAGGGTTGGAATCGAACGAATCTGGAAGTAGCCGGCCAAGTCCTGCTGGTCCTCGGTATTCACTTTGCCGAACACGATGTCGGTGTAATTCTCCGAGGCAGCTTCGTAAATGGGCGCAAAGTTCCTACAAGGGCCGCACCAGGGCGCCCAGAAGTCTACGATGACGAAATCGTTCTTGTCGACGACGTCCTGAAAATTTTCTTTGGTAAGTTCGAGAGTGGCCATGACAGTCTCCACGTGGCCCGGCGAAGGGTAGTGTGGCCATTATACGGATCTGGGGTTTGGATGAAACTTGGCGACGACGCGGGATTTTCCGGATGACAAGCGGGAAATGCTCAATTCCGATTCACTGGTTTCAGGTCGGCTCTGCGCCTTTCTGCGCGGGCGCTCCGGCCTCACTCTCGGGCTGGTAGGTCATATCCAGTTCGACGCGGTTGCGACCGAGGCGTTTCGCACGGTATAGCGCCTTGTCCACACGTTCGACGAAGGCGGTCGATGTTTCTCCTGGCTTGTAAAGGGCGAGGCCGGCCGAAAAGCTCGGTACCGAGACGACGGCGCCGTTGCTTTGCCAGCGGGTCTCGGCACAACGATTTTTCACCTTGGTAAGCGCACGTATCGCACCTTCGCTTTCCGTGTTGGGAAGCAATACGGCGAACTCTTCGCCACCGTAACGGGCAACCAGATCGTGATGGCGAAAGATCGACAGTATGTTCTTGGAGTAGACACGCAACACTTCATCGCCACCGGCATGACCATATTTGTCGTTAACCTCTTTGAACTTGTCCAAGTCGATCAGGGCCAAGGTCAACGGGAAGCCGTAACGCTGAACGCGCGCCACCTCGTCTTCCAGGCGCCGGAGAAACGCGCGCCGATTCGGCAGGCCGGTGAGCTCATCGGTAAGACTCAAGAGGCGAACCCGGGTCAACTCGTCGGTCAACTGACGGCTGTCGGATTCAATGACCTGTAAATAGTGATGAGTGCTGTCGAGCTTGTCCGCCAGTTCATGATGGCCCGACATCAGCTTCTCGATTTCCCGTATTAGCGTCCAGCGCAGATTCTCGAGCTCGGTGATCTCGCCGACCTGGCGGAGCTCGCCGAGCACAACCTCCAGCAGGACACCGAACTCCTCATTCTGCGCAATCGTATCCAGGACCTGCTGCGCAAGCCCGGCCTGCAGCTCCTGAATATCGCGGCGGCGCGCATCGAGCTGGCTTCGGTAATTGGTGCCGCGGACCTCTTCATTCTCGCCGCCATCGTCCAGCGCGGATTGCTCCAACTCGCGTTTGAGCGTTGGCTGGCCTTCGATGTCTTCGACGGGATGACGTTCGGCGCGCGGCCTGATCCATTCGCGCGAATCCCTGGAGCCCTCCTGGGGCGCGTCCGTTCGGTGTTCGGCGACCCGCGGCGGTGCAGGGGTCGCCGCCTGCGCGGACGGCGGGCCGGGTGGCGTGGCGATCTGCGCGACCGGGACAATGCTCACCTGCTCTTCCGGTTCCGCGATGCCGAACGCCTGCAATAGCGGGCGGATCGCGCGCGCGAACACCGCCTGGTCCAAGTCCTGCAGGTGGCTGATCTGCTCGTTGTAGACCTCGATGTATTGTTGCAGCGCCTGTATGTCGGACAAGGACAACGGCGGCTGCAGCCGCGTCCGCAGCAATTTCACCTGAACGTGTAACGGAGAACCCGCGTGGAGATGGGAGGCATAGGCATCCAGCAACGCCGCGGCGACATTCGCGTACGCCTGCTGGATATCCCGATTCGACGTCACGAGTTCATCGAGCATCCGCTCGACCTGCCGATAGATGACGCCGCCGGCCTGGGACTGACGCAACGCCTCGAGCAGGCGCAGGACCTTATGGGTCGCACCGTTTTCGAGGGCGTCGGAACCAGGATTAGTGGACATCAAAACAAATCTCCCGCACACCACATCCATGTGTACAGGGTGCGGGCCGGCAAAGCCCGCATGGTTATCATTATCGTTGTTGGGCGCTATGCGCGAATTGCCGCCTACCCGACTCGTTATTGTTCTGGATACTCGCCTCTTACGGCAGGCAGGACTAGGGTGCCATGGGCTTATAATCGTTGTGCTTGTCCATCATTCGATCGTCTGATTCGCCCCGTATCCGAACCAGCTTGGCGGCTACGGTACCCTATTTATGCGAAAAAGGACAAACGTGCTCTGTGGTCATTGTTGTCGAAAAACTTTACGCCCTCAGGCGCGGACGCCTTGCGCCCGTTCTAAGAATCGCGCTGAGAACCACGTTAAACGCCGTAAAACAAAAAGATTTTCTGGCCGATCTCATTGCGGGCGATACAAAGCCCGGGGCGGCCCGGTCTATACGTAAGAATTATCTTACAGCTTATCGATGAACATCCGACGGTGTCACGTCGGCCGCGCGTGCACCGGTCAGCGGGGGCCGGGCGCACTCCGGCGCAGGACCGCTCCCTTTCCTCCGCCCAAAAGAGGTCGGGCCGCTGAGCGGCCCGATCCGTTCATACTGCTTTGCGCGGCCGGCTACTTGAGCGCAGCGAAAATCGTGTCGCGTACGGACTCGACGGGGCCGGTACCGCGGACTTTCACGTATTTCGGCGCCTGCGACTCCCCCGAGTCCGCCCACTTGCTGTAATACGCAATAAGCGGCTCAGTCTGGTCATGATAGACGGTCAGGCGCTTGCGAACGGTGTCCTCTTTATCGTCTTCCCGTTGAATCAGCGCTTCACCGGTCTCGTCGTCCTTCCCTTCCACTTTGGGCGGGTTGAATGCTACGTGATAGGTACGTCCCGAGGCGGGATGCACGCGGCGTCCACTCATGCGCTTGATGATCTCTTCGTCATCGACATCAATCTCGACGACGTAGTCGATCTTGATCCCCTGGCTCTTGATCGCGTCCGCTTGCGGAATAGTGCGGGGGAAACCATCCAACAGGAACCCGTTGGCACAATCCGCCTGAGCAACGCGCTCCTTCACCAGACCAAGTATGATCTCGTCGGAAACCAAGCCGCCGGCATCCATAATCTTCTTGGCTTCCAACCCTAACGGCGTGCCCGCCTTGACCGCCGCACGCAGCATATCGCCCGTGGAAATCTGAGGGATGTTGAACTTTTCTTTGATGTAATTTGCTTGGGTGCCTTTGCCCGCTCCGGGCCCACCCAATAGAATGATGCGCATATCAACAGTCTCCTGGCGGTATCCAGTTGTTGTTTACCAAGGGCGGCCATTATCCCGGAGCCAGTCATGACCGACCAGCCAAGAGTAGCTAATAGGGGGATGCGGGCGATTTATAACGCGCGACGCGGTCCGGTCGCAGGGCGTCGCCGAGCGTTGTTCTTCCTTGCCGGCATACTGACCGGTTCGCTGCACTCGGGTCATTTGCTGGCAGCCTGCGAGGATCCGGCCGGGCCAGGGGTGAACTGGAGCCGCTGCGATCTACGTGGCGTCGACCTGTCCGGCGCCAATCTCACCCGGGCGACCCTGGGTCGTGCCGATCTCAGCGAAGCAAACCTACAAGGGGCAAACTTGCGCGGTGCCGACTTGAGTTTTGTCAATCTCGAGCAGGCCGATCTGCAACGGGCACACCTGGAGCAGGCCAATCTGACCGGCGCGAACCTGCGCTCGGCCAATTTGGACGCAGCGCGCATGAGCCGGCTGCGCGCCAATCGGGCGGACTTCAGATCCGCAATACTCACCAATGCGGATCTGCAGGATTCCGATTTCTACGACTCCCGCTTTCAACAAGCGAATCTGGACGGCGCAAGTCTCACGCGGGCGAGATTGGAACTTGCCGATCTAACCAATGCGACCCTGACGCGCACCGATTTCAGCAACGCCCGGTTGGCGCGAGCACGCTTGGAAGGCGCGAACTTGCGCGGCGCCAGTATGGTCAAGGCGCAGTTGAACCGGGCGGTGCTGATCGACGCCGACCTGCGTAACGCGGACCTGACAGGGGCAAATCTTAGCGAAGCCGATATTACCGGTGCCGACCTGACCGACGCGGTGCTTGGCAATGCCAGCTGGACGGACCGACGCCGGTGCCGTCCGGGATCGGTGGGACAATGTGATTGAATGACAAGGTGAGCGACGCGGCGCCGTGAGAAACCTAACTCGCCGCGAGTTCCGCAGCCATCAACTCCAGCGAACTGCAATCTTCGAACAGCTGCTCGGCCGTTTCGATGACCCTACCCTCGGCAATACCGATCACCTCGAGAGAATACGTCGGCAGATTCACATCCGCGGCATCACCGATCTCAAGGCCCTTCAGCACATGGTCGGCGACCATCACAAGGTGCGGAAACACCGCATGGGCACCGGTATAGCCGGGATTATGGTGTTCCTGCAGGGTAACGATGATCTCGTCCGGCATTTCCCAGGCCTGCATAAGCCAGGATCCGATCTGCGCATGCCCCATCTCCAGAATATTCTGCGCCTGCCCCATGCCGAGCACGCACTTCTCCAGCGCAATCACCGGCGACTCCGGATGTGCAGCGACCAGCTTGTTCAGCAGTTTGAACTCCGGAGGAAACAGATGCCCAAGCAGCAGAAATCCGAAGTTGTGCAATAAGCCTGCAAGATAGACGAGGCCCGGTTGTGGCCGGTGTGCGGGCGGCATGCGCTTCGCAAGCGCCTGCGCCAAGGTCGCGGAATAAACCGCATGCCGCCAGAACGCGTGCAGACCCAGTGGACCGTCGCAGGGATTCCGGAACGACTTGCCGGTGGCCAGACCGAGCGCCATGTTCATCACCATGTCGAAGCCGAGAACGCGGGTTATTGCGTCCTGGATCGAGCTGATTTTCCCGCGGTAGGCGTAAAACGGCGATGCGGCATAACGGACGACTTGCGCGGCAAGACTGGGGTCGAGCTCCACAATACCGGCAAGCTCGGCGATCGAGGCATCCGGATTGTTGCGCAAGGCAAGCACGCGGCGCGCCATGTCCGGCATGGGCGGCAGCTCGTACACCTGCTCTATACGGCGACGGATTTCGCCGGAAAGAATCAGTTGTTCGCTAGCCTGCTGAATCATCATTCATCTATCCGGTGTTGCCTGCCCGACCGGCGATTACGGATCGGTATTCCGTCCTGCGGAGCGCGTTGCGAGGCGCTCGCAACCAAGACTAGCAAAGGAGTGACGGCATACCAAGGGATATACAGACCGTTAATAGTGCAGATAGGAACCGACGGCGACCCTGATGACCCAGGGGCTGGACGCAACCGCACCTTGCCCAAGGACCTATCGGCGCAAGGTTCGCTTGCTTGATACAGCGGGGCCTAAAGAGCGAACGCGATCACAGCCCGTCAATTGAGCTGCACCCGCTGGCCCCATGGGGTCTTGGTTTTTCCCTTTACCAGCCAAAGAACCGGGTACAGGGGT